>CAZBDS010000070.1:0-7585 GCA_964490735.1 uncultured Acutalibacter sp.
GCCGAAGATACTTGGCTGGTGACGGCCCGGGAAAATAGGTTTTCGCCAACACAGAGAATGGTCGCCCAATCGGGCGGCCATTTTATTTTTGTCGAAAGCCCTTGACTTGACTTAGCTTCTGGCGTAAACTTATGGTAGGAATATTTTGATTTCGCGCGCGATTTTGTCGAAGGAGGGAACCCGCAATTGGTCTTTTCATCTCTTGTGTTCCTTTGCGTCTTTTTCCCTCTGCAAATGCTTGTTTACACCCTGGCGCGAACCATTGAGACGAAGAACACCGTCCTCATTTTGTTTTCCCTGGTGTTTTACGCTTGGGGCGAGCCTTTTTATATTTTGATCCTGCTGCTGATGGCCCTTGCGGACTGGGCTGTGTCCCAGCAGATCGGCAGGTACCGGGGCACGGGAAAAGCAAAGCTCTTTCTTTTTTTGGGCTGCGCCATAGACCTGGGCCTGCTCTCTTTCTTCAAATACGGTGTGTTCGTCACTGAAAACACCAACCGCTGGTTCGGGTTTCCGGCCGTTGTGCCGCAGATCGCCCTTCCCATCGGCATTTCCTTTTACACCTTCCAGCTGCTGTCCTACCTGGTGGACGTTTACCGGGGCGAAGTTCCCGCACAGCCCAAGTTCCGGCGGCTGCTTTTGTATGTGTGCCTGTTCCATCAGTGCATTGCGGGGCCCATTGTCCGGTATAAGGACGTTTCCGAGCAGATCCTGTCCCGGCAGGTAGACAGCGAAAATCTTCGCTGCGGCATCAATCGCTTTGCTTCCGGACTGGCCAAAAAGGTGCTGCTGGCAAATGTGTGCGGCAAGCTGGCCACGCTGACGATTTTTGACGGGGAAGCCGCCAACCGGGCGGCAAATCTGGACAAGCTTACGGCCGCGCCGGCGCTGCTGCTGTGGCTGGGGTGTCTCGCTTATATGCTTCAGATCTATCTGGATTTTTCCGCCTACTCCGACATGGCCATTGGCATGGGCCTGATGGTGGGCTTCCACTATAAAGAAAACTTCGATTATCCCTATTTGTCCCGGTCCATCACCGAATTCTGGCGCAGGTGGCACATGTCCCTTTCCAGCTTCTTCCGGGACTATGTGTATATCCCGCTGGGCGGCAACCGGAAAGGAAAGCCCCGGCAGGCGCTGAACCTGTTCATTGTGTGGCTGCTTACCGGCATGTGGCACGGCGCCGACTGGAACTTTATTTTGTGGGGGCTGTACTATTTCCTGTTCCTGGCCCTGGAGAAGTTCCTGCTGCCCGGGCTGCAAAGGCTTCCCGCCGCGCTGGGCCATCTGTACACCCTTGTGGTGGTGTTCTTCGGCTGGATCCTCTTCTATTTCCGGGATTTCACCCAGGGCTGGGTAGTGCTGAAGGGCCTGTTCTGCTTAAACGGCAATCCGCTCACCAATTTCGCGGCCGGACATATGGCTTTGAATTATTGTTTCCTGCTGCTGGCGGCGGTTATTGCCTGCACGCCCTGGCCCCGAAAGCTGTACCACCGGCTGTGTGATTCCTCCGCGCCGGTGGCGGTGGTGACCAGTACGGTATTGGAATGGGTGCTGCCGGTGGCCGCGCTGCTGTTTTCCGTAAGCCAGCTGGTGGGCGACGCTTACAACCCGTTTTTGTACACGCAGTTCTGAGACTTTTTTCCCGCTTGAAACGTCTTATAGAAGGAGGGGTTTGACATGAGGCATGCAAAGGAACGCCGGCGGGGCGTCCGAATTAAGGCCGTGCTGTTTTTTGCCGCGCTGCTGACCGCCATGGTGGTTTCCCTCATTGTTCCCCTGCGCCCCACCTCCTCTGCCCTGGAAAAACGCGAGAAGCTTACGCCTTTTCCGGAATTTACTTGGGAAGCCCTGAAAAACGGCGAATACTTTCGGGGAATCGACCTTTGGTTTGCCGACACCTTCCCCGGCCGGGACAGGTTCTTTCAGCTGAACAAAGACGTCCGCTCACTGTATGGGATCCACACGGTGGAGATCCGCGGCGAGGTGAAGCAGGGCGATGAGATTCCCGACAAGATTTTTACCGGCGACTGAATAAGCGGCGCCGAATGAACTTAAGAGGTAAAGGAAAGGATGGACCCGCCCATGGAAAAAGATTACACCGCCTACAGAAGCCCCAACAGGGGCTCCTCCCCCCAGAGAGGACAGTATCCACCCCGCAGCCCCCAAAGGCGCTCTTCTTCCCGCAACCGCAGAAAAAACGGGCCTCCCCCTTTTCTGCTGCTGGCCGTGGTGCTCATTGTGCTCATCGTGGCTGTGGTGCTTATTGTAACGCTTTCCCGCGGTAAGAAAAATCCGGATTCCGTGGACAATTCGGCCCCGTCTTCCAGCAGCCTGTCTTCCGCGCCGGGCTCCGCACCTTCCTCGGAAGCGAGTACGCCGGTTTCCACCCCCAACGACGCGAACGCCACGCCGCCGCCGGAAAAGATTCCCGAGGGAACCCCGGAAAAGCTGGACACCAATTTTCGCATCGGCGACACCGGCTATGAATACTACAACTTTAACGAAAGCGCCGCCAACCAGTACATTACGGTGGTAAGCGACGCCGGCAAGCAGCTGAAGGGAACCTCCACGGTTTACAATATCGTCATTCCCACCAGCATTGACATTATGCTGCCGGAAAGTTACCTGGAACAGAACGAGGTCAACAGCCAGAATCAGAAAAAGGCCATTGAGGAGTATATTTTCCCCTCCATCAACGGCATGTGCCCCGACGTGAAGACCGTGCCCATCTTTGACGCGCTGAAGCTTCACAACAACGAATATATCTATTTCCGCACCGATCACCACTGGACTAACCTGGGCGCTTACTACGCCTATGTGGAGTTCTGCAAGGCCAAGGGCATTGAGGCCGTGCCCCTGGACCAATTCGACAAAAAGGAATACCCCGGCTTCCTGGGCAGCTTTTACAGCGAGTCCATCAACAGCGCCATGGAGAACAACCCCGACACGGTGGAGGCCTATGTGCCCAAGGCCGACACCTCCATGTACGTGCTGCAGAGCAACGGCGAAGAGCTGGAGGACTGGGCCCTGATCGCCGAGGGCACCGACGACAATTACTCCGCGGAAAACAAGTATTTGATTTTTGCCGCGGGCGACCAGCCCTATGAAGAGATCACCAACCGGGGCCTGACCGACGGAAGCTCCTGCCTGGTGGTAAAGGAATCCTTCGGCAATGCCTTTATCCCCTTCCTCGCAAATCACTACCAAACCATCTACGTGGTGGACTACCGCCTGTACGACGGGAATGTGGTCAGCCTGGCCAAGGAAAAAGGCATTCAGGACGTGATTTTAATCAACAACATTTCCATGACGAGAAATGAGGACCTGGTAGGGTCTCTGGACAACTCCATCTAACAAAATAAACCCCCGGCGGCTTTTGCAAGCGCCGGGGGTTTTGTTTACTTATTTGCGGGCCGCGGCCAGAAAGTGGGGGCTGATCCCCAGCAGCGACGGCTCCTGTTCGGTCATGCGGACCAGACGGAGCAGCCGTTCACGGCTTTCTGGAAGTTCCCACTTTTCCTGAAGCGCAGGGCAAAACCAAATGCAGCCCTCTACCGAGTACAGCTCCGCGCCGGGAAAACCTGCCTCCGCCAGCTCCTGCCGCAGTCCTTCCGGCGTATGAAAATAGGCTTGGGATAAGAAGTTGGGATATTCTTTCGGACGGATATGCCTGTTTTCCAGAATCTCCCCTTCCAGCATGTCGAAATAGACCTTGTCGTCCAGGAAATTGTTGGCCGCTCCATAAACGGACACCGCCCAGGTAGCAGAGCTGAACTTTGAGATCCCGGCGGCAATCAGCAGCCCTCCGGGCTTCAGGGCTCGGTACGCCTCCCGGAGCGCCAAAAGCCGCTCCTCCCACTCCAGAAGATGGTAGAGCGGCCCCATCAAAAGCACCGCGTCCATGCTTTCGGGTCCCACCATGGAAAGATCCCGGGCGTCCCCCGTTTGTGCTCTATAGGCGGCGGTTTGGTGGGCACGGGCATACTCCACCGCTGAAGGCGCCAGCTCGATCAGGGTCACATCATGCCCCTGCCCGGCAAGCCAATCGGAATAATAGCCGACTCCACCGCCCACATCACAGATGTGTAGCTTTTCTTTTGGCAGCAGGCGGGACAGCAGCTCTTTCGTTCTTGCCGCCTCTACTTTGCCAAGACCCCGCTCCAGGCGGCCGATCTCCGCGCCGCTTTCATAAAAGTCGTAGACCTGGCGGTTGTCTTCGCCCATGGCGACATGCCTCCTTCCTTTTTTCGGTAAAATTTGTTCAGGGTTCCCAGCCCTCGTCCGGCCTGTGTTGGGACAGGCTTAAAAACCAGCGGACGCCAAAACGGTCCGCCACGATGGCCGCCCAAGGGCTCCAAGGCAGCTCGCAGGGGGACATGATCGCAGTTCCCCCTGCCTGCAAAAGCCCAAAGGCCTTATCCAGCGCTTCCCGGGTTCCAAAGGTAACGCCCAGCTCTACCGGGCCCGGTTCGCCGTCCTTTTCTTCCACTACGGCAAGGGCCGGGGAGCTTCCCAGATTCAGCTCCGAGTGAAAGAAGGTGCCGTCTTCGTTTTTCACATGATAGCCCAGCTCCAGCCCGAAAGCCGCCTTGTACAGCTCCACGGCCTGGGGACTGTCTTTCACATAGAGCCCGACCCCTATGCAGCTTTTTCCTCCCTCTAAAAATGGAGGCGCCGCTTTTTTGTAGAAGCTTTCTTCCGTTCCTTCAAACAGATCATACCCGGTGATGGAAAGGCAGGTATGGCCGGAAAATGTAAATTTTACCACCCAGGGGGTCAGATCGACGATCTTCCAAAATGCTTCAAAACCAAATTCCGGCTGGTAAAAATTGATGATACTGGAAAGAGCCGTGCCATGGGTGCCTATAGCAAGGGTCTTTCCCTCATATTTTTCCAGGGTTTCCCGCAGGGCAGCGATGTTTCGCGCCTGGGCCTGCCGCAGGCTTTCTCCCCCCGGCTCCCGGTAGTCCCGGTCCTCCCAGTGGCGCTTTACGAAGGCCATGAAATCTTCTACCCAGCGGTCTCCCACACTGCGCTCCCGAAAGTCCTCTACTGGCTCGATGGTAAAGCGATGGGAGTCGGCAAAATTCCGCACCGTATCCATCGCCCGGCAGTAGGGACTGGAAAGCACCGCGTCGATCTTTTTGTCTTTCAAAAATTCTGTGACAAGCTTACTGTTCTCCATGCCCTTTGGGGTCAGGGGACGGATTCTGTCTTCATGCACGGAATGGTCCGACTGGCAGTGCCGCACAAAGTAAATTGTCGTCATCTCAGGTTTCCTTTCCTTCCCTGCGCTTAGCGGCCAGGGTCTTTCCTTCCTTGCCCGTGAGATGCTCCACGGTAAACCGGATCACCGCTGTGCGGCCCTCTGTACCTGTGGACTGTTCCTCCCTGTGCGCCGGGGTATCCGCGGGGCAGTATTTTTCCGCCAGCAGCAGAAGGGCGTCGTGCTGCTCCCGGGGATCGTTCACCAGTTCCGCCTGCCCGAAGGCGATCACGCTGCGGTAATAGGTGGTGTATTCCTCCGGCATAACCTGGTCCTGGTCGATCACGCAAAAGGAAGCCTTGGGGCTGCTCTTTAAGGCGTCCAGCTTATGCCCCTCCCTTGCGCTGTGAAAATAAAGCTTTCCCTCATGGTACACAAAGCTGAGGGGCACCGCATAGGGGTACGCATTGTCTCCCGCCACCGCCAAAACTCCGGCTGTGCTGTGCTCCAGGATCCGCAGGCATTCTTCCCGAGGAAGCTCTTGGTTTTTTCTGCGCATTTTTCGAAATTCCATACCGCTTTTCTCCTTTTCCAATTTTTCGGCCATTTCTTTTTGCAGCCAACCCCGGCATTTTTGTTCCAGCTCCCCGGTTTTCAGCCATTTGCGCAGGGTGGCAAGGCCTTTTTCGTTTTTCGGGCAGGGAAGCCACAAATGAAGGTATCCGCCCTCGCCGTATTTTTCCCGAACGTGTTCTATGGCACGCTTGATCTGCTCTTCCGCGGACAGCTCCGGACAATTTGCAAGCCCATACTCCACACAGCGCCGGACAATGCGCTCCGGTTCCAGATCTCTGTCCGCTTCGCTGACAATCCGCCCGTAAAGATTCCTGGGCGGTTCCTGCCGGGACGCCCGGTGATCCTCCACCGCTTCCCGCATGGCTTGCCGCTGTTCCCCGGTAAACCAGCGCGTCAGCGTTTGGTCCTCCATCAGCCACTTTCCGGAGGCAGCTTCATGATTTTTCCGCCCGTAACGGATCCCCACATCGTGATAGGCCGCCACTGTATACACCATGTCGAGATTGATCTCCCTGCCCTCTGCCAACAGATCCTCAGCAAGCTCCAGGCTGTTTGCGATCACCGTGCGCACATGCTCCGGCCCGTGGGCACTGTCCACGTTCTCATACAGGGGCAGGATCTCCTTTTCGATGTACTCCCGCAAGGACTTTGTGATTTTTTTCATAGCCTTCTCCTATCCCAGGTTCTTTTTATCCCTGCATCGGGACGATCCACTCAGGTATCAAGCCTGCAATAGTAAAGAGTGTTTGTGGCCGTATCATAAAGCCCCAATGTAAAATTGAAGGAAGCCCTGTGCAGGATATCGGCGCCTGTGGCTTTTCCCGGCTCTGCCTGCTCATCGATCAAAAGGTAATACCCCTCCCGAAGCTCCGGTACTAACGGCTTTCCTTCCTCATCTGCCAAAAACGGCCCAATTTGGCTGGTTCCTTCTGTAATACCGTATACCAAGCCCTGTATGGCTTTCTCAAACGGAAGGGCCTGCCACCGGGAGCTTTCCTTTATCTCCTCCAAAACTCCGGTATCAGAAAACTGTAAGGCAACACAGGTTTTCCCGTCCCCATGGAACCCTCCATGGCTATTAAATTCCGATACGACCCTGCCCTGGGAGACATCGGTCCCCAGTTCCTTTGAAATGGTCTTTTGAGGTTCCCCTGAACTGCAGGCAGTGAAAAGAACTGCCAGGCCAAAGGCGGCAATTGCCAAAAGCATATGTTTACTCACTTGAAATGCCTTCTTTCTCCTCTAAAAAGAAAAACGGTGACCGACCCAAAACCGTTTTCGGTATGTCCAGCATATCACATTTTCAAAAGGACTTCAACACGCTGGTTTCCGGCAACCTTGCCCTTGTCAAACAAAGCTGAAATCCTGTATACTATAGTAAACGCACTTAAAAATCGGTACGTACCGATTTTTAAGTGCGTTTACTATATATTTGTCTTATTAAAGCCGGCACACGGCCTTTCAGAAATTTCAGTACCGCAAAGGATTGATGAATTCCATGGAACAAAGAAGCAAACGGCCCGTCCTTTACCTGATGGTAGGGCTGCCCTGCTCGGGCAAAACCACCTTGGCAAAGCAAATTGAACAGGAAAAAGGCGCCGTCCGGCTTACGCCGGACGAGTGGCACATCTTTCTGTTCGGAGATGATTTTCATCGAAGCGACGAGCACGACGCCCGCCACGACCGGGTGGAAGCGCTGATGTGGCAGCTGGGCCAACGGCTGTTGCGGCAAGGGATCAGCGTGATCTTGGATTTCGGCTTTTGGGCCAAGGAACAGCGGGAGGAAAAGCGCTTAGAGGC
>CAZBDS010000071.1:0-1409 GCA_964490735.1 uncultured Acutalibacter sp.
TCTTCAACGACTATATGAACTGCCTGTGGGGCGACCCCACCACCGAAAAGGAGCTGCCCCTGATCGAAAAGGCGGCGGAGGCGGGCTGTGAATATTACTGCATCGACGCGGGCTGGTACTCCGACGGTCCCTGGTGGGACGGGGTAGGCCAATGGCTCCCTTCGGAAAAGCGGTTCCCCGGCGGCCTGAAAAAGCTCATGGACCTGATCCGGCAGAAGGGCATGATCCCCGGCGTGTGGCTGGAACTGGAAGTTATGGGCATTCAGTGCCCCCTGGCCGGGCAGGTGCCCCAAGAGTGGTTCTTCCTGCGCCACGGAAAGAAGGTCTATGACCGCAGCCGATATCAGCTGGACTTCCGGAACCCCCAGGTGATCCGGCACGCCAACGAGGTGATCGACCGCCTGGTGCGGGAATACGGCGTGGGCTACATCAAAATGGACTACAATATCGAGCCGGGCATCGGCACCGAGGTGGACGCCGACAGCTTCGGCGACGGCCTGCTGGGCCACGAACGGGCCTATTTGAAATGGCTGGACTCCGTGTTCCTCCGCTATCCCGAACTCATCATCGAAAACTGCTCTTCCGGCGGTTTACGCATGGACTATGCCATGCTGTCCCGCTACAGCATTCAGTCCACCAGCGACCAGGAGGATTACGTCCGGTACGCCACCATCGCCGCCAATGCCCCCTCCGGGCTCACCCCGGAGCAAGCCGCCGTTTGGAGCTACCCTCTCACCGAGGGAGACGACGAGGAAGTGATCTTCAACATGGTAAACGCCCTGCTGCTGCGGGTCCACCAGAGCGGCCATCTGGCCAACCTGAGCCCCCGCAGGTTCGGCCTGGTGAAAGAAGCCCTGGACTGCTACAAGTCCATCCGGCAGGAGCTCCGTCAGGCTGTTCCCTTCTGGCCTTTGGGCCTGTCCCGGTACGAGGACAGCTGGGTCTCTCTGGGCCTGCGGGCCGGAAAAAAGAGCTATCTGGCGGTGTGGCGCAGAAATGCCCTTCAGGACACCTGTTCCCTGCCTGTCCGGCACCTGCGGGGCAAAGCGGTTTCCGCCCGGCTCCTCTATCCTGCGGAAGGCCCCTGCCGGTTTTCCTGGAACCGGGATTCCGGCCTGTTTACCGCCACGCTTCCCGCCGCCGTCAGCGCCCGGCTGTTCCTGCTGGAGGAGTCCTCGGAAAGCAACCGTTAAAGTTGAAAAAGTAAAAGAATCCCCCTTTTGAACGAGAGCAGCCGCTCCCGCCCGGAAGGGGGATTCTTTTATGCAGAGGATACAAACCGAAAAGCTGAAGAAGCTTACGGAGCTTTCATAATGTCCGCAAGGGTGATCCCGTCAAAATAGCGGTTGGTCATTTCGTAAAAGCCCTTCCACATGGGATACGTCCTGCATTCCGCGGATCTCTGGCAT
>CAZBDS010000071.1:1419-7579 GCA_964490735.1 uncultured Acutalibacter sp.
ATTCTGCGGCGCCGCGTTCCAGACAGGCCACCGGGGCAAGGTCGCCCTCTGTCAGCCGCAGGATATCTCCCACACGGCACTCTTCGGGAGCCTTTGCAAGACGGTATCCTCCTCCTTTTCCGTGCACGCCCCGGATAAAGCCCGCCTTGGACAGCGCCGGAAGGATCTGCTCCAAATATTTCAGGGAGATTCCCTGCCGCGCGGCCACCTCTTTCATGGGAGTATAGCCTGCCCCGGCATGCTCCGCCAGGTCGATCAGCACCCGCAGGGCATATCTGCCCCTGGTAGAAATCATCATACCTTTTTACCTCCAAGCCGTCCGGCCCTTTTTAATCCGAAAACATCGGCGTGGAAAGGTACCGGTCTCCGGTATCGGGCAGCAGCACCACAATGGTCTTACCCTCATTTTCCGGGCGTTTGGCCAGCCGGATCGCCGCAGAGGCCGCGGCGCCGGAAGAGATCCCCACCAGGATCCCCTCGCGTCTGCCGATCAGCCTGCCGGCGGAAAAGGCCTCTTCCGTTGAGACGGTCAGGACCTCGTCATAGATCGACCTGTTCAAAATCTCGGGGATAAAACCCGCGCCGATACCCTGAATCTTATGGGGGCCCGCCTTGCCGGTGGACAGCACCGCGGAATCGGCGGGTTCCACGGCCACCACCTTCACGGCGGGATTTTTTGCCTTTAGATATTCGCCCACGCCGGTCAATGTGCCGCCGGTGCCCACCCCGGCTACAAAAAAGTCCACTTTGCCCTCTGTGTCCTCGTAGATCTCTGGGCCGGTAGTCTCCCGGTGGGCTTTGGGGTTTGCCGGGTTTACAAACTGGCCGGGAATAAAGCTGTCCGGGATCTCCGCCGCCAGCTCCTCCGCCTTTTCGATAGCTCCCGTCATTCCCCGGGCGCCTTCGGTCAGCACCAGCTCCGCGCCGTAGGCCTTGATCAGCTGCCGGCGCTCCTGAGACATGGTGTCGGGCATGACGATGATGGTCCGGTAGCCCCTGACGGCAGCCACCAGTGCCAGGCCAATGCCGGTATTGCCCGAGGTGGGCTCGATAATGACAGAGCCGGGCTTCAATTGTCCGGCGGCTTCCGCCTCGTCGATCATGGCCTTGGCCACCCGATCCTTGGCTGAGCCCGCCGGATTAAAGGATTCCAGCTTGGCGAGAAGCCTTGCCTTCAATCCGCATTGCCGCTCGATACGGGTCAGCTCCAGAAGGGGCGTCCTGCCAATGAGCTGCTCGGCCGATGTGTAGATCTTTCCCATTTGCGCGATCTCCTCTCGCCGGGGCGGCCTTCGGCGGCCGTCCCGCCTTTTATGTATACTGCCCGCCGCTGGAAGAAATAACGTTTCCGGCTTTCTGCTGCAGCGCTGTCAGTGCTGAACCGGCTCCTCGCTCTCGCCGCCCCGGAACCAGTCCGGCGCCGTTTTCTCATGCAGGGCAATCAACTCCCGGTCGAAATTCGTCCGCAGGGAGCATTCTTTATCGAACACCATCACATGCTCTTCATTGGGCAGACAGGCGGGCCAATCGGGCAGGCCCGGATGGCTGGGATCCCCATTGCGGGCAAAGGCAATGTAAGCGCCGAATACGTTTTCCTGCAGCTTGTCGGTGACCCCGGGCTCGTTGCAGACGGGCACCAGATCCATATTGTGGAAGGCAAAGGGAATATCCGAGCAGTGCCAGGCGGTCTTTCCGCCGTCGTAGAGAAAATCGTAAGAGAACAGATAGGAGAAGGTGGGGCTTTCGGGGCAGAGAGCCTTGCACTCGATCAGCTCGCGGCTGGGGGCCCGGAACATGGAATCCAACGTCAAAAGGCAAGTGAGATCCTTCTCCGGCCAGGCAGCCTGGAACAGACGGATCAGCTCGGCGCTGTGCTGCCCGTACTTTTTCTCTACCAGGGCGGTCTTCTCCGCCTCGGTCAGGTCGTTTTTCGTGGGGATCGCCGGGCCAAAGGCAAACTCGCCAAACACGCTGCCCACCATGAGAGGAATGGTCTTGGCATGGTCCGTAAAGCCCACGGTGCGGGGATCGCCCTTATAAAAATCGTTTGGCATGGGAGAGTTGCCGGTGTATTCGCCCTTCTTCTGCAGCTCAGGCGCCACCTTTTCATAGGCGGCAGCCAAATCGGCATAAGGTGCGGTTTCCAGCTTCTGGGCGTCCTGCTCGGTCAGGCCCAGTTCCTTCAGAATGGCCCGGATCAGGGGACGGCTGTCAGCCTTGTCCTCCCGGACAAAGCCTTTGCCCAGCACGCCGCTCATAACGATCCCCTTGTGGAACAGGCCGTCGGCCGCAGGGGTCTGCATGAGGGTATAGACCTTCATACCGCCGCCGGACTGGCCGAAAATGGTGACGTTTTCGGGATCGCCGCCGAAGTTTTCGATGTTGTCGTGGACCCACTGCAGGGAGGCCACCAGGTCGGCGTTGCCCGCGTTGCAGGAATTCTTATACTTTTCGCCGTAGGGCTCCATGTCAAAGTAGCCCAGCACGTTCAGCCGGTGATTGACGGAAACCACCACTACGTCCCCGTACTTGGACATGTTCTCCCCATCATAGGCCACCTGCTCAATGGCGGAGCCTGCGGAAAATCCGCCGCCGTGAAGCCACACCATCACGGGCTTCTTCGCCTTGGGACTGAGGCTCTGGGTCCAGATGTTCAGGTTCTGACAGTGTTCGTCCATGGGCCAGTAGCGGTGGGGCACCAGCACTTCCCCGTTGGGCGTTTCCTGGTGGAGCAGAGGACAGACATAGCCGTAAGAAAGGGCGTCCTTAATCCCTTCCCAGGGCTTTACCGGCTGGGGCGGCTGAAAGCGGTCCGCATAAGCGTACTCTACACCCTGGAAGATGTAGGTGCTGTCCAGCTGAAATCCCCTGAGCTTGCCCGCTTTGGTCTGCACCACGGGCTCGGTCTTCGTGCATACGAATTTCTTTGCCATCTGTATTCCTCCTGTCAATTTTCTTTAAGAGGGAAGCCAGAGCTCCCTCCCCGAGGCTTTTATTGTATTTATCATACCATAACTTTCCTGTTTTGCACAGTCCCCGGGGCAAACATTCAACCCAAAAATTAGTTGAATTTTCAACTATTCAGTGGTATTCTAGGAATTGGAAATTTTATTTTTCTCTACGGACGGAGTGGATATCCCCGTGAAAATGATCCTTCGATACTTAAAGCCCTTTGTGCCCCGCATGTGCCTGGGACTGGCCATCAAGTTCACCGGCGCGGTCATGGACCTGCTGCTGCCCTGGATCCTGTCTCACATTATCGACGAGGTGGTACCCCTGCGGGACATGGGGCTGATCGCCTTTTGGGGCGGGGCCATGCTTCTGGCGGCAGTGCTGGCCTGGGTTACCAATATTGTGGCAAACCGCATGGCCGCCTGGGTGGCCCAGCACACCACGCAGGCCATTCGCCACGACCTGTTCCAGCGGATCTCAGACCTGTCCTGCGCCCAAGTGGACAGCTATTCCGTCCCCTCTCTGGAATCCCGCCTGACCAGCGACACCTACAACGTCCACCAGATGATCGGCATGATCCAGCGCATGGGCGTGCGGGCCCCCATCCTGCTCATCGGCGGCATTCTCATCACCCTGACCCTGGATCCCGTTTTAACCCTGGTGCTGGTGTGCACTCTGCCCTTCTTAGGCCTGCTGGTGTTCTCCGTCTCCAAACGGGGCATTCCCCTGTACCGGGAGTTGCAGAAAAAGGTGGACTCCATGGTCCGTACCGTCCGGGAAAACATTTCCGGGATCCGGGTCATCAAGGCCCTTTCCAAAACGGACTATGAAAAGGAGCGCTTTGCCGGAGTAAACCGGGAAGTGGTGGCCGGCGAAAAGAAAGCGGGCATCACCATGGCTCTGACCAACCCCATGGTCAACCTCTTCTTGAACATCGGCCTCACCGCTGTCATTCTGGTGGGCGCCTTCCGGATCAATGCCGGCCAGACCCAGCCGGGCAAGATCATCGCCTTCCTCACCTATTTCACCATCATTTTAAACGCCATGATGGGCGTTACCCGCATTTTTGTCATGTGCTCCAAGGGCCTGGCTTCCGGCACACGGATCGCCGAGATCCTGGATACCCCTGCGGATCTGGAGACCGTTCCCGCCGAACCCCGAAAAAGCCCTTATCACGTGGAATTTGAGGACGTTTCCTTTTCCTATAATAAGGTGGAGCCCAATGTGCAGCATGTCAGTTTTCAGCTGAAGCCCGGCGAGACCCTGGGCCTGATCGGGGCCACGGGCAGCGGCAAATCCACGCTGATCCACCTGCTCATGCGGCTGTACGATCCCGATTCGGGCAGCGTTCTCATCGGCGGACGGCCTGTTTCCTCCATACCCCCGGAAGAGCTGCACAGCAAATTCGGTGTGGTGTTTCAAAACGACGTGCTTTTCGCGGACACCATCTACGAAAACATCGACTTCGGCCGGGGTCTGAGCCCGGAGGAGATCCAGCGGGCCGCCCGGTGCGCCCAGGCCATGGAATTCATCTCCGCCCTGCCGGAGGGTTTTCAGCACAGGCTTACCGCCAAGGGCACCAATCTGAGCGGCGGCCAGAAGCAGCGGATCCTGCTGGCCCGGGCCCTGGCCGGACAACCCGAGATCCTGATCCTGGACGACTCCTCTTCGGCGCTGGACTACAAGACCGACGCTGCCCTGCGGCAGGCTCTTCGGCAGGAGTACGGCCAGGTCGCCTCCGTGATCATTGCCCAGCGGGTCAGCTCCATTGCCCATGCCGACCACATTCTGGTGATGGACGACGGGGAACCCATCGGATACGGCTCCCATGAGCAGCTGATGGAGACCTGCCCGGTCTACCGTGAGATCGCCCAGATCCAGATGCAGCGTGACGATGCACCCACGCCGACAACCGGCAGAGAAAGGGGGAATGGCTGATGCCGCCGCGCGGACGAGGCCCCAGCGGGGCCATGGACAAACCGAAAGACCGCAAGAAGGTGCTGCTGCGCCTGTGGAGCTATATTTACGCTCACAAATGGATGGCTCTGGCCGCCCTGATTCTGACGATTTCCAGCAACCTGCTGGCCCTGCTGGGACCTCAGCTGTCCGGCAAGGCCATCGACGCCATCGGCACAGGCCCCGGACAGGCCGACTTCCCCAGGGTGTTCTTCTACTGCGCCCTGATGGTGGGCTTTTACGCCCTGTCCTCCCTGCTCTCCTACGGCCTTTCAATCCTGATGATCCACCTGAGCCAGAAAATCGTCTACCAGATGCGGGAGCAGGTGTTCAACCGCCTGACCGAGCTGCCCGTGCGGTATTTCGACGGCCACCAGACCGGCGATATCGTCAGCCGGATCTCCTACGATATCGACACAGTAAACGCCTCCCTTTCCAACGACCTGCTTCAAATTGCCGCCAGCGCCATCACGGTGCTGGGGTCTCTGGTCATGATGATCTCCATCTCCCCCCTGCTGGTGCTGGTGTTTGCCGTCACCATTCCCCTCTCCATCCTGTTCACCCGGTACATGACCACCAAGGTGCGCCCCCTGTTTCACAAGCGTTCCGTCATGCTGGGCGAGCTCAACGGCTTTGTGGAAGAGGTCATTTCGGGGCAGAAGACCACCAAATCCTATCACCGGGAGCAAGTGATGGTTTCCCGCTTTGACGCCCGCAACAAAGAGGCGGTGGACGCCTACTACAACGCCGATTATTACGGCGGCATCACCGGCCCCTCCGTAAACTTCATCAACAATCTGTCCCTGGCTTTCGTCAGCATTTTCGGGGCGATCCTGTTCCTACTGGGCCGGCTCACCATCGGCAGCCTGTCCTCCTTCGTGCTCTACTCCCGGAAATTCTCCGGGCCCATCAATGAAATCGCCAACATTTTCAGCGAGCTTCAATCCGCCTGCGCCGCTGCCGAGCGCGTATTCCGCCTCATCGACGAGGAGCCTGAGCCCGCCGATGCCCCCCAGGCCCGAACCCTGACCCATCTTGACGGGGACGTGGCCATGGAGCATGTAAAATTCGGCTATGACCCCGGCAAGACCATCATTCACGACCTCAGCTTCCACGCGCCGCCCGGCGGTCTTATTGCCATTGTGGGCCCCACGGGAGCGGGCAAGACCACTCTCATCAACCTGCTCATGCGCTTTTACGACCCGGATTCCGGCCTTATCACCCTGGACGGCGGGGATATCCGGCAGATCAC
>CAZBDS010000072.1:0-1620 GCA_964490735.1 uncultured Acutalibacter sp.
GGGCCGGAAATCCAGGGTAAGACCCTGGGCGTAGTCGGTTTGGGCGCCATCGGCATTTTGGTGGCCAACGCCGCCTCTTCCCTGGGTATGGAGGTTTGGGGCTACGATCCCTTCCTTTCCGTAGACTCTGCCTGGAGGCTTTCCAGGAAAGTACACCATGCCGCCACCCTGGACGAGATCTGGGCCAACTGCGGCTATATCACCCTTCACCTGCCCCAGACCCCGGAGACCAAGGGCATGATCAACGCCGAAACCCTGAGCAAGATGAAAGACGGCGTGCGGATCCTGAACTTTGCCAGAGGCGGGCTGGTGGATTCCGCCGCCCTGCTGGAAGCTCTGGGCTCCGGCAAGGCCGCCGCCTACGCCACCGACTTCCCCGACGACAGCATGATCGGCGCCGAAAACGTCATTGCCATTCCCCACCTGGGCGCTTCCACCCCGGAAAGCGAGGACAACTGCGCCGTGATGGCGGTGGACGAATTAAAGGAATATCTGGAGAGCGGCAACATCAGCAATTCCGTGAACCTTCCCTCCATTTCCATGCCCCGGGAAGAGGGCATGAAACGGATCTGCCTGATCCACCGGAACATTCCCAACACCATTGCCGTGCTGGCCTCCGCCTGCGGCAGTGCCGGCATCAACATTGAGAACATGCAGAGCAAGTCCAGAGGCGAGTACGCCTATACGATGCTGGACGTGTCCGGCTCGCTTCCCGACGGCGCTGTAGAGTCCCTGCAGGCTCTGGAGCCCATTATCCGGGTGCGGGTCCTTCCCTGATCTGCGGATAAAAGAGAAAAAAGAGCGAAAGCCTTAAAGGTTTTCGCTCTTTCTTATTTTGGAAGATCAGCAGCCGTTTTGCCGCTGCGCAAAGTACAGGGCCGTCTGTCTCATCTCCCGGCGGTACCGCGACAGGCAGAGGGCAGCAAGAATCTGGAACGCGGCATGGGCCAGTCCGGCCGCGCCTCCCAGCAGGAAAATGCTGAAATCGAAGGGGAATCCCCCGCTCATTTCCAAAGCAGGGCTCATTTCCAAAGCGGGGACCGCCGCAAAGGAAAAAGCCGCAAGCACCAAAGCGCTGATTCCCGTACACACGGCCTGTATGTAATTCATCACGATGACAAAGAGGGAAACCCGGCCGTCCGGAATACCGGTAAAAGCGATCTGTTTTGCCCGGCCAAGAAGCTTGAGCTGAAACACGCTGTACAGAATTCCCGGTGCCAGCAAAGCCGCCATCACCAGAAACATCACAAAGTATGCAACGGCAAACGCGGCCCCGGCCATCTGGGCGTCCCTCTCCCCCGAAGCCGCGCCGGCAACCCCCATGACCCCGCCTGCGAAAAGCCCCAGAAAACACATGAGAAGCAGGAGAGCTCCGTACAGGGAAAGGCCCGCAAGGCGAACGCAGTGCAGGACCTTCCACAAGGTCAGGCCCGAGGTGGAAATGCCGCCGCTTTTCCTGCTGCGGCAGGTGGCATAATGCAGCCACAAACCGATCAGGGAAAGAACCGAGGGAACCGCCGCCACCGCCATAATGCCGGTAAGCATTCCCCGCATCATGGTGATGAGGCTCGCCTGAACCTCCGGCGGGGGAACAGACGTGTTTGCCGGCGCAAGAAGAAA
>CAZBDS010000072.1:1720-7554 GCA_964490735.1 uncultured Acutalibacter sp.
GCGTAAACGGGCTGGACGGGAGGATACATCAGCAGGGTCATCTGCTGGCGGTATTTCCCCAGAACCACAGCCATGAGAATGGCACAGGCAGCGCTGGCAAAGGTAGACAACGCGGCCAGCGGAGAAGTGAACAGCAGGAACAGCCCGCTCAGGGCGGAGAGCACACCTGCCACATAGTTCATGCCAGTGAGGAAGCGGGAGATCCGGTTATCCGGAACGCCGGAGACCGCAGTAGCCTTCAGGCGGCCGATGGCGCGGAGCTGGCTGACGTAGTAGCAGATCATCAGCACGAAAATGGGAACGATAAGAACGAGGAACATTACAACCGCGACGCCGAAAGCGGCAAACATATCCTCGCCGCTGTAGGCGTAAGAAGCGCCGGCGCTGGCAAACAGCAGCACGGCAAAGATCACCAGAAGCGCCACCATGGTAATGCAGGTGACAATCAGGCTGATGATGATGCCGGCCTTGCACAGGGAAAGGCCCGTGGTGGAAATGCCGCCGCTCTTCGTGCTGCGGCAGGAGGAGAAGTGGATCCACATGCCCAGGGCGATCAGAAGGACGGGCAGGAACGTAATCAGCGCGCCGATGATGGAAGTGGTGTTCATGTAGCCCATGGTCTCGTACAGGTAGATGGGATCGATCCCCAGTTCGTTCGCCATCGAAAAGAGCGCGGCGTTCATGGTGCTTCCGCCCAGCTGGGTGAACAGGCTTATCAACGCGGCCACAGAATAGAGAATGGCCGCTGCCAGAACCAAGGAGGACGAGCCGACGGTCTTTAAGACATTCAGGGCCGGATTGGAGGACAGCGCTGCCGCGCCGCCCATGCAGGGACACACGGTCCCGTCGGGAATTTGCCTACCGCATTTTGGACAAATCATAGAGTAAAACCCTCCAAACAAAAATATAGAAATTCGGCGAAGCAGCCGATTTCAAATATATATTACATCACTTTGGCAAAAAATGCAATTTTTCTTTTTTCCTGCGGAATTTTTTTACCGCGCGTTTTCCACTGTAGACTTTTCCCGAAAACCGTGGTATAGTGGTATATTATGTAAAGTAACCGTGGGAGGGGTCTATTATGAGAATCCGGAAAAGAAAGCTTGTGTCCATTTTGCTGGCGGCTGTCCTGCTGTGCAGCTGCATTGCCGTTCCCGCCGCCGCCGCGAACTTTTCCGACGTCGCCGCCGGGGCCTGGTATCGCGAAGCGGTCTACGACCTGGTGGGCCGGGGCGTCATCAACGGTACCAGCCCCACCACCTTTTCCCCCCAGAAGGAGCTGACCCGGGCACAGTTTGCCACCATGCTTGCCAAGACGGCCCTTTCCGAAGGAGAACTTGCCCAATACAATGGGGGCGGAAGCTTTAAAGACATCAACGGCCACTGGGCCAGGCGATATATCAACTGGGCTGCCGAGGCGGGGATCATCAACGGTTATCCGGACGGCTCTTTCAAACCGGACAGGCTGGTGAGCCGTCAGGATATGGCAGTGATGACCGTCAACTTTTCCGGGGCCACAGGCCGGGTGATGACGGCGGTAAAGGGCGAGATCACCTTTACGGACAACGGCTCCATCGCCTCTTACGCGGCGGCAAGCGTCAAGCTGTGCCAGCGGGCCGACGTGATCGGCGGCTACAAGGACGGCTCCTTTAAGCCCAAGGGCGCCGCCACCCGGGCGGAAGCCGCCGTCCTCTATTCCAATTTCCTGAAAAAGTGCAAAGTATCCGACCGGTACGACGTGCTCTGCAAGCGCATTCTCTCCACTCCTATCAAGTCCGTGACCTTTGACCCCTCTCAATTCACGGCCAACCTGGCCATGGGCCGGGATCTGGTGGACGGAAGCGAGAGCCCCTCCTCCCTGGCGGCGCGGATCCAGCCCGTCATTGCGGCCAACGCCGCCTTTTTCGACATGAGCTCCTACATGCCCCTGGGCACGTTGATCAAAGAGGGCCGGGTCATCACCGTAGCGGACCGCTTCGCCCCGGCGAAATCCGCCTTTTCCATGGACAGCGAGGGAAATTTCTCCATTGAGAATTTTACGACCCGCCACACGGTCACCCTCCACAAGGACGATGGCACCGACAGCGTGCTGGAAGCCGTTACCTTTAACAAGTGGCCCAGCAGCGACAAGGACGGCGCCCGGATCCTCTTTACCCGGGACTGGGGCCACAACCTCTGTTTCCCCGCTGTAGACGCGGTGACCATCGCCGAAGACGGCACGATCCTTGCCATCGATCACAACAAGGACGTGGCCATTCCGGAAACGGGCTATGTGCTGGCCCAGCGGTCCCGCCGCCAGTTTGAAGGGGATTTCTTCGACTCCTGCCGGGTCGGCGACGTGCTGGACGTCCAGCGGCTCTATGACGGCGCCTCCTCCCAGGACCTGCGGCTTTCCATCGGCGCGGGCCCCCGGATCGTAAAGGACGGCGTCCCCTGCGGCAGCACGGAAAGCTATCGGGCCGAGGGCTTCTCCGACCCCAACATCACCGTTTACAGCGCCCTGCGGGTCTGCATCGGCATTCGGGCAGACGGGCATCTGGTGATCGCCAGCGCCACCACCACACTGTCCCATCTGGCGGAAATCATGATCGAACTGGGCTGCACCGACGTGGTCAACTTTGACGGCGGCGGCTCCTCCAATCTTTACGTGGGCGGCTTCTGGCTGGTGGGGCCGCAGTCCCGGCGGCTGAACAATATGCTGTATTTCAAATGACAGCGCACCCGCATAAAAAGAAGGAAAAGGGCCGGAGATCCGGTCCTTTTCCTTCTTTTGGGGAGGAGTTGTATTGAAAAGTGCGGCAACGAATGCCGCGGGACTTAAACTCTTTATTACGGCTTTATTATACTTGCAAAACGCCCTTATGTCAACAGATTTGGGCAGAATCTACCTTTTTCATAATCAGCGGTTGCCTAAAATTCCATTTTATTGGTTTTGCAAAAAAACAGAAGCCAAAAACCGTCAAAGATCCCATATTCCCTTGCGCCAAAAGAAGCTTTATAATGAAAAAAGCGCAAGACAAGGCGAGGCGGAACACATGCGTTATCAAAGGGCTCCCCTGGGATTGGAAATTTCGATTCCCAATCTCTTCAGCTTTCACTATTTTGAATATGTCCAGAACTTCTTTGGAAAAGAGGAGCGCCACAATTTCTGGGAATTCGTCTACGTAGACAGCGGAGAGGTCTCGGTGCTGGCTGCCGGAGAGCAGGTCCCGCTGCACAGCGGCCAGGGCTATCTGCACCGTCCCATGGAGTCCCACAACGTGATGACGAAAGGGATCTTTTCCAGCGTGATCATCTTCAGCTTTTCCAGCGCCAGCCCCCTTCTGCAAAGGCTGGCGGGCAAGCGGATCACCCTGTTCCGGGAAGAACAGCGGGAGCTGATCCGGCTGCTGGAGTACGGCATGGAGCTGCTGGAGCCCCCCTACGACGATTTTGACCAGGAAAGCGTCCGCTGGAAAAATCCGGAGGATCTTCTGGGAAAACAGCTGCTGAAAAACCAGATGGAACTTTTCTTCCTGACGCTTCTGCGGTGCGGGCAGAATCCGGCCGGCCAAAAAAAGCCGCAGGCTGCGTCTCAGGAGGCCAAGGACGAAGAAAGCCTGGCACGGGCCCTGCAGATCCTGTCGGATCACCTGTACGACAGCGTTTCTCTGGAGGACCTGGCTAAGGAAACCGCCTGTTCTGTCAGCTATCTGGAAAAGCTGTTCCGCCGGAAGCTGAACACCGGTGTGAAGGATTATTATCACCGCCTGAAAATCGAGCAGGCGAAAAAATGGATCTGCCAGGGAGAAATCAGCTTTACGGAGATCGCCGAAAAACTGCACTACGGCACCATTCACAATTTCTCACGGGTATTCAAAAGATACACAAAGCTCTCTCCCACCGCCTATCAGAAGACGGCGAAAAACCGGGGGCTTCGATGATGGCCGAAAACAAAAGGGGCTCTCAGGAGCCCTTTTTGTGTTTGCGCCCGGGCCGGGGCAGATGATCCAGCAGAAGCTTCTCCCCCTCCACCGCAAGCAGCGGGAACAGGGACAGGGCCGTCACGATGAGCCACTGCAGTCCGGTAAGGGTTGCGGTCTTGAACAGGACGGACAAGGCGGGGACAGCTACCACACTGACCATAAGGAGCGCGCAGACGGCGCAGGCCCCCACCAGCTTTTTGTTGGAAAACAGCCCCAGCTTCAGCACGGAATGCTCGGAGCGCATATTGAAGCTGTGAACCAGCTGGGACAGGCTGAGCACCGCAAAACCCATGGTGCGTCCGATCCAGGGTTCCATGGGATCGGTGTCGAACCAGACCCTGCCGATGGTGTAAGCCAGCAGCGCCAAAGCGCCCACCAGGCAGCCCTCTACCGCCACGGAAAATCCCATGCCGCCGGCGAAGATGCCTTCACTTTTTTTGTGGGGAGGCTCTTCCATCACGTCCCGCTGAATGGGGTCGGCCCCCAGGGCCAGAGCGGGCAGGGAATCGGTCACCAGGTTGACCCACAGCAGCTGAATGGCCAACAGCGGCGCCGGGGCCCGGAGGAGAAAGGCCACAAAAACCACCAGGATCTCCCCGATATTACAGGAAAGCAGAAAATGAATGGTCTTTCGGATATTCCGGTAAATGCCCCGGCCCTCCCGCACGGCGGCCACGATAGTGGAAAAGTCGTCGTCCGTCAGCACCATATCAGCGGCGGACTTTGCCACCTCTGTGCCATTTTTACCCATGGCACAGCCGATATCGGCGCTCTTTAGGGCTGGGGCGTCGTTGACGCCGTCTCCGGTCATGGCCACCACCATGCCCCGGCGCTGAAAGGCTTTTACGATCTTCACCTTGTGCTCTGGGGAAACACGGGCAAAAATCCGGTAGTCGAAAATTTTCTGGCTCAGCTCGGCTTCGCTGAGGCGGTCCAGCTCCACACCGGTAATCACGCCGCTTTCCCCGTCCGCCATGCCGATCCGTTTCCCTACAGCAAGGGCGGTGGCGGCGTGGTCCCCGGTGATCATGACCGGAAGGATCCCAGCTCGTTTGCATTCGGCCACGGCCGCCTTAACGCCGGCCCTGGGAGGATCTTCCATGCCGATCAGCCCGCAGAAAATCAGCCCGCTTTCAATTTCTTCGTCCTCTCCCGGCAGGGCCTGCACGTCCTTGTAGGCCACTGCCAGAACCCGGAGGGCCCGCTGGGCCAGCCCGGCGTTGTCCGCCAGGATCTTCGATTTGGCAGCTCCCCCCAGCGGGGTGACGGAGCTGCCCTTCCTCATTTGCGTACAGCGGGCGATCAGCACGTCCGGCGCGCCCTTGGAGATGATCCGATAACCGCTTTCCAGCCGATGCGCCGTCGTCATCATCTTCCGGGCAGAAGTGAAGGGGATCTCCCCCGTCCTGGGAAAATCCCGCTCCAGTTCGGCTTTGGAGCGGCGGCAGGCCCGGAGGAACGCCGCCTCGGTGGGGTCTCCGGTCACCCTGCCCTCCTCCTCTTCCGAATTGTTGCAGAGAGAGGCAAGCTCCAAAGCAAATTGGGCGGCGGCGCCGTCCAGCCGCTCCTCGCCGTAGGCCCCGGAAAAGGCGGTGACGGTCATCTTATTTTGGGTAAGGGTACCCGTTTTGTCAGAGCAGATCACCTGGGTGCTTCCCAGCGTTTCCACGGCAGGCATGTGCCGGACAATGGCACGCTTTTGCGCCATGCGCTTGATCCCCATGGCCAGTACGATGGTCACAACGGCGGTCAGGCCCTCGGGAATGGCGGCCACCCCCAGGCTGATGGCGATCATGAACATTTCCAGAGGCTCGGTTTTCTGGAGAATGCCCAGGGCAAAGATCACGGCGCAGATCAGCACCACGCCCA
>CAZBDS010000073.1:0-2454 GCA_964490735.1 uncultured Acutalibacter sp.
CACAGCTTTACAAGAGAATACAGCGCCGTGGTGTACGGGAACATGAAAACGGATGCCGGCACAGTGGATCAGCCCATTGGCCGCCACCCTACCGAACGGAAGAAAATGGCTGTCCTGCATGGTTCCCCTTCTGCCCGAAGCGCGGTTACCCATTATGAAGTGGTAAAGCGTTTTCAGGGTTTTACCCAGCTGCGGCTGCGGCTGGAAACCGGACGGACCCATCAAATCCGGGTTCACATGGCTTATTTGGGGCACCCCGTGGCGGGAGATCCTGTTTATGGCCCGAAAAAAGTCATTGCTTCTCTACAGGGACAGTGCCTGCACGCCGGACTGATCGGGTTTGTTCACCCACGTACCGGGGAATATCTGGAATTTTCTGTCCCGCCGCCTGCGGTATTCACAGAATTTATGCGGGGGCTGCAAGAGCTGTAAGGGTGTTGCCTATGGACGATGAAACCAGGAAAAGGGAAGAAAAAGCGCAGGACGGCAGGATCCGGATTTATATCCTTCTGGCTGTCAGTGCCGCTGTTGCCCTCTGGTTGTTTGACCGCTACACCACACAGCCCTTGGTCATCTACAATATTCAGACACCGCCGGCCTCTGCCGTGCAGATGGATTCTGCTCCGGAAAATATTGTGCCGGTGGCGGAGCCCTCGGGAAGCCTGGAAGATGTGCTGGCGGAAAAGAGCATTGATATCAACCGTGCGGGTTTGGAAGAACTGAAAAGGCTGCCGGGAATTGGGTCGGTGCTTGCCGGCCGCATCATCGCTTATCGTGAAGAGTACGGCAGTTTTCTGGAAATTGAAGAACTTATGGAAGTGAACGGGATCGGCGAAAAGATTTTTGCGAAAGTGGAACCCTATATTGTGGCAGAATAAAACCGGGCTTTGCTGTGACGGCAAGACCCGGTTTATGCTTTTTATCGGTCGCTTGCGAAAGAGATCCCGGCGGCTTTTCTGAGTTCCTCCATAAATTCCGAAACCTGAAGGGCCAGCTCAGAGCATCGCTGGTATTCGCTGGCAGAGGCCTCCGGTTCGGTGATGTAACGGTAGAAATCCTTGGCCTCCCAGCCCATAAGCTTATATTTTTCATCGTCGCCATACAGCTGCCGGGGAGGCGCGTCCCTTTGGATTATGGAAAGTCCCGCAAGCCGTGAAATGGATTCTACGGACAGGGTTCCGGCGGTGCCTTGAAAATCTGTGTTGGCCCCGGCCTGACCCAGCTTGGAATAGGTCAGCGTTACCAGCTTGTCCGGGTATTTCATCGTGACGATCCCGCTGCCGTCGGCACCGCTTTTTAAAAACTGGGCGTCTGCCCGGAAACTTTCGGGCCGGCCAAAGAGGGCCAGGGCGGGGTAGACGCAGTAGATGCCCAGATCCATCAGCGCACCGGTTTCCAGCTTTGGGTTGAAGATGTTGGGGAGTTCTCCGGCAAGATAGGCATCCAGCTTGGAGGAACGCTGGCAGAAGTCGATCTTTGCCATGGTGATCTGCCCAATCTGGCCCAAAGCGTCTTCCAGCAGTTTTCGCTGGGGCAAATGCAAAAACATGATGGCTTCCAGAAAAACCACGCCCTGTTCTTTGGCGGTCTTCTGGAGTTCCCGCACCTTTTCAGCCTGAGCGCACAGGGGCTTTTCACAAATCACATGTTTTCCGTGGGAGAGCAGGATCCGGCAGTGCTCATAGTGGAAGGAATTAGGGCTTGCCACATAGACCGCGTCTATTTCCGAAGACTCCGCCATTTCCGTCAGGTCGGTAAAGACGTGGGCGGCGCCGTGCTTTTTAGCATATTCCTGGGCCCGGTCAGCTGTGCGGGAATAGACGGCAGTCAATTCCCACAGTCCGCTGTCCTTGGCACCGTGAATAAATTCGTCGGTGATCCAGCCGGATCCTATGGTTCCAAAACGCAGCATAGCGGGTAACCTCCTAGAGTGTCAGAGTGGCTGCCGGAAAAGAAGCGTTAAGCTTCGTTCCAGTAGCGCTTCAAATTGGCCAGGCCGATCCGCAGGGCGTCTTCCGGCTCCTCAACGCCTTCAAATTCGATGGCGATGGTGTCGTCGTAACCGGCGGCCTTTAAAATGTGCAGGCACTGCTTGACCGGCACATTGCCGTGGCCGATAATAGTGCCACGCAGGAGATTGCCGGCGCGGCTCCGAAACGCGCCTTCTCCCGGATCGTCGTCGTAGAAACTTTTGCAGATAAAATCTTTGGCGTGAACATACCGGACGTAGGGGGCGATCCTGGCTACGGCCAGAGCGGGATTCTCATCGGCGCAGGTAAAGTTTCCAATGTCGCAGAGAAGAGCGAAATTAGGGTGGTTTACGGCATTATAGAGCTTTTCCACCCGCTCGGAATCCTGGGAATAGAAGCCGTGGTTTTCCGTCATGGTCATCACGCCTTTAGAGGCGGCGTAGTCCGCCACTTCTCGGACCGCCTTTGCCAATGTGGGCACAAG
>CAZBDS010000073.1:2464-7487 GCA_964490735.1 uncultured Acutalibacter sp.
CATCGGAATGATAAAGATAGATTTTCATAGCTGCAATACTTTCCGGAATCCTTGGGGTATCCCTGGGTGATATCGTGCCGCATTCTGGGAGCTCCCAGAGCAGCCGCAAAATCCACGTAGGACTTTACCCGCTCGATTTCTTTGGCGGTGTCACCGTCGCTGCCGTTGAGGAAATCGGCGCCAATGGCCAGGGAGGAGATGGGCAGGCCCTGCTTGTCCGCTTCGGCTTTGAGTTCCTTGGCGCGCTGGGGCAGTTCTTCAGGAGGGCAGCTCGCAACTACAAAGTCCACCATTTCGATGGCGTCAAAGCCCAGCTCTTTCGCTTTTGCGATGCACTGCATAGGGGTCAGCGCACCGCTGCGAATGGATTTGTAAAAACTGTAAATGCTGACGGAGAATTTCATAGCGTTCTTCCTTTCAAATTTCATTTTCCTGATAATGTTAATTCAGTGTCATTTTATCTTGACGGGAATAAGTGCTTCCATAAGCGCAAAGCCCTGGGCTTCAATAATTTCCGGCGGTGTGATGATATGCCCCATGGAATAGTGGCCAGGCCGTTCATCCAGTTCCAGAATGCCACTGCCTTCAATGTAATGAAGAGCTTCCTGATAAAGCCTTTGATTTGTTTCCTCATCATGATCCCGATAGGTATAAGTGACATAGTACCCGCCGTCAAACTCTGTTTTCGCATAGCCGCCGTCGGGCATACCGTCTTCCAATGCCCACCACCATTCCAAAGCATTCGCTTCCCGGTTGAAGAACAAGAAATCCCTGGGCATAAAACTATCTCTGGGAGAGGGTCTTATCGTGCTGAAATAGGCGTTAAATTTGCCCAAAATGCCTTCGGGTGAAAAGTCAAACTCCGGGTCGGGACCGGAGGTCACTGCGGTAAACGAGGGTAGGGAAATAATGCGGAAGTCTATAGTTTCATCTCCTTAATGGAAAGAATCGCTTATTACGGGTCTCTGCGTTTTAATCGCCGAAGCTGATCCCAATCTGCCGGGCTGCTTTGATCTCGTCGCAGTCCACGGGAACGGATTTCAGCTTGCCGGCCACTTCACCCAAAGGTACGGGCACGGTCTCGCCGTTTACCAGGCCTACCATAACGCCGAATTTCTTTTCCTTGATAAATCGTGCGGCAGTGGCGCCCAGCCGGGTGCAGAGGACACGGTCATAGGCACAGGGACTGCCACCCCGCTGGAAATGTCCGGGCACGCAGACACGGATCTCATTGTCAATCTTGTCGGAAAGCTCTTCGGCAATGCGGTACACAATGGAGGGGTGCTGGAAGTCCGCGCGAGCTTTCTTGAATTCTTTCTTGGAGAGGGCGGCCTCTTCCTTGGAGATGGCTCCTTCCGCCACGGCCAGAATAGAGAATTTTTTGCCCTTCTTGATGCGGTCGTTCAAGGTTTTGGCCACTTTATCGATATCGTAGGGGATCTCGGGCAGCAGGATCACGTCCGCGCCGCCGGCGATACCGGCGGACAGCGTGAGCCAGCCCACCTTGTGGCCCATGACCTCCACAATGAAAATGCGGCCGTGGGAGGTGGCGGTGGTGTGAATGCAGTCGATCACGTTGGTGGCGATCTCCACAGCGCTGTGGAAGCCAAAGGTCATGTCGGTGCGCCAGATGTCGTTATCGATAGTCTTGGGCAGGTGGATAACATTAAGCCCTTCTTCCCGGAGAAGGTTGGCGGTTTTTTGCGTGCCGTTTCCGCCCAGGATCACCAGGCAGTCCAGCTTCATCTTTTTATAGTTTTCCTTCATGGCCTTGACCTTGTCCACGCTGTTTTCGTCCACCACGCGAATGGTCTTGAAGGGCTGGCGGGAAGTGCCCAGCAGGGTGCCGCCCAAGGTGAGGATTCCGGAAAAGTCGGAATGCTGCATCAGCTTATATTCTCCAAAGATAAGCCCTTTGTAGCCGTCCTTGATCCCGTAGATCTCCACTTCTTTGCCAAACTCCTCGTACAGTCCTTTGGCAACGCCCCGAATGGCGGCGTTAAGGCCCTGACAGTCACCGCCGCTGGTGAGAATACCGACTCGCTTCATAAAACATTCCTCCTGAATTTATAATATTGAAACATTTACGTCGATTTAGAGAGAAAACCTTTCTTTAATTTTCACAGCCGTGTCATAGGGAGAGAGATCGGAATTGTCGATCTTGATGTAGTTCGGAAAGGGAATTTCCCCTTCCAGGCTTTCCAGCCGGTAGTTGGCGTCGTCGGTCAAAAGACGCTGGTTAGAGCTTTCAATATCCCGCTTGGAAGCCTTGTTCCGCAGACGATTTTCCGTCCCGTTGCGTTCCAGCCTCACTTTTTGGGAAGCCACCAGTTCCGTGTAATAAAACTCCGTGCCGTAGGGGGCAAAAATGTTTTTGATGTGCTCCAAATACTCCCAGTCGGATCGCTGATCAAAAGCCCACATATAGGTAAAGATCATACCGTAAGAATCGGACTTGGCAAATTCTTCAAAGATCACTTCCCGGCAGCGATTGATGGCCGCCTGATTGAATTGGCCAAAGATTTCCAGCACCGGCTCAATGGTCATGTGATTGTGGAAAAGGCGCAGACCGGTAAGCTTCATCAGTTCCTGTCCCACGGTCATCTTGCCAACGGCGGAATTTCCAAACAGAAAAAGCAGTTTCATCGAGGCTTTCCTTTCTGGACAGATAATTTATTGCTTTGCGTCTTCCGCCGAATGAATGGGGATCAGCGGGCTGTCTGCCTCTACGGACTGCAATGCCTTCAACCGTTCCTGGGCCTGCTTGTAAAAGGTGTTTTGACTGCTGAACGCCGGCTTTCCGCGACGGTTCACGTGCTGATAGCTGGTATCTGGCAGCATAATCCTGGCGTTGGTGTTGTCCAACAGGAAAGTGTTCAGGATCTCAAAGGCGCGCCTTTTCAGGTCAGGATCTTCAATGGGGAAGACCAGCTCGATCCGGCGGTCCAGATTTCGTGGCATCCAGTCAGCGCTGCCCATGTAAATCTTTGGGTCTCCGGCGTTTTCAAACCGGAAGATGCGGCTGTGTTCCAAAAGCTGGCCTACAATGCTGATGACCGTAATGTTTTCACTGATTCCTTCCAAACCGGGGATCAGGCAGCAAATGCCGCGAACTACCAGCTTCACCGGTACGCCGGCCTGGGAAGCTTGATAGAGCAGGTTAATGATTTCCGGGTCCACCAGGGAGTTCACCTTAGCGGTGATCCCGCTGGGCAGTCCCTGCCGGGCATTTACAGTCTCGGCTTTGATCATGCGGACAAAGAAATTCCGCATGGTGTGAGGAGCCACCACAAAACGGCGGTACTCCGGAGGTCGGGAATAGCCGGTGATCACGTTGAACAGGGAAGAGGCATCGGCGCCATACTGGCTGTTGCAGGTGAAAAGGCCAATGTCCGTGTAGATTTTCGCAGTGGAATCATTGTAGTTGCCGGTGCCCAGATGAAGATAGCGGTAAATGCCGTCTTCTTCCTGGCGGACCACCAGGGCGATCTTGCAGTGCGTCTTCAGACCGTGGAGGCCGTAGATCACATGACAGCCGGCTTTTTCCAGCTTAGTGGCCCAGTTGATATTATTTTCCTCGTCGAACCGGGCTTTCAGCTCTACTAGCACGGTGACCTGTTTCCCATTTTCGGCGGCTTTGATCAGCGCCGCCACAATGGGCGAGTTGCCGCTGACACGGTACAGCGTCTGCTTGATGGCCAGCACGTCTTTGTCCTCGGCGGCCTGCTCGATAAATTTAACCACGCAGTCAAAGCTTTCGTAGGGGTGGTGGACCAAGCGGTCCTTTTCCCGAATGGCGGCAAAGATGTCGTCATAGCCCCAGAAATCGGCAGGGGGAACGGGGATAATCGGTTTGAAGCAGAATCTCTCAAAACCTTCGACGCCCGCAAATTTGGAAAAGAAGGTCAAGTCCAGCGGGCCGGGAAGCTCGTAGATTTCATTTTTCTTGATCTTCAGCATATCGATGAGAAAACCCCGGATATTCTTGTCGCACCGCTGCAAAAGCTCCAGACGGACGGGGCGTCCCCGTTTCCGGCGCTTGATGGACTTTTTTACCTCGCTCATAAAGTCCTCGGCCTCTTCGTCGATCTCCAGGTCAGAGTCCCGGGTAATGCGGAAGGGGCAGGCTGCCCTGATGTCGTGAAGCTCGAATAACTCGTCCAGCTTGTAGATGATCACTTCTTCCAGCAGGGTAAAGGCCCGTCCTTCTTTACAGGGGAGCTCTAAAAACCGGGGTAGAATGCCAGGCACCTGGACGATGGCGTAGCACTTGTCGTCTTCCTTATGCTCTTTGCTTTTCAGGCATACCGCGATGTTCAGCGACTTGTTGGCAAGCAGGGGGAAGGGACGGCTTCCGTCCACCGCCAGAGGGGTCAGCACCGGGAAGAGAATCCTCCGGAAATATTCCGACAGATAGGCCAGCTGTTCCTCGTTCATTTCCTGGCAGGATAAAAACCGGATTCCCTCCTGCTCCAAGGCCGGGACGATGGACCGGTGCAGGCAGGAATACTGTTTTTCCATAAAATTGTGGGCCTTTGTTTCCAGCTCCCGCAAAAGCTCTTCCGGTGTCAGGTCAAAACGGTCCTTCGGCTTGTAGCCGGAATTGACCTGGGCTTTGACCCCGGCTACGCGCACCATGAAGAACTCGTCCAGGTTCGAGCCGGTGATCGCCAGAAAGCGCAGCCGCTCCATCAGAGGATTTTCCCGTTTGGTGGCTTCCTCCAAAACCCGGGCGTTAAACTCCATCCAACTGAGCTCCCGATTGTAATAGGGCATTTTTTTCTCGGCCATACTTGCACCTCTCAAAGCAATTCAAATTTTATGGAAAGCTCGGGCGACAACCCGAAAACGTCCTTAAAATATTGGGAAGATTCTTCAAAGGCCCAGCGTTCCAGCAAGGTGTCCGCCGAAGCCGCGGCCTTGAACAGGATCCGGTCGTCCTCCACCGACACCTTCAAATCCCGCAGCTTTTCCCGATGGGATTTATCCAGCGCATTTGCCATGCGGAAAATGGCTGCCAATT
>CAZBDS010000074.1:0-3718 GCA_964490735.1 uncultured Acutalibacter sp.
TGACAGAAGAGCGGAGCATTTCCAACCTCCACAGCAATCTGGGGGATATCATGCGTATTGCTGAGATTGCGGACAACTGCACCAAATACGCCCGGAGGACCATTGACGATAACCTGAATTTTTCCGAGGGAGTCCTGGGGCTGCTGGACGAAATGGTAGGCCAGGTGGAACAGCTCTATACTCTCACAAAGGACGCCGTCCTAGAAGAAAACGCCGGACTGCTGCCTGAGATCGACCAGGTGGAGGAGCGCGTGGACGACCTGCGCCGGGAGCTGATCGACGGCCATATCCAACGGCTGAATCAGGGAAAGTGCCAGGCGGAATCCAGCGGGGTCTTCATCAACCTGGTGTCCAACCTGGAGCGCTTGGGCGACCATTTGACCTACATCGCCCATACCGTTCAGTAAAAAAACAGAAAAGCTTTAGAAATAAGGTTTCAAACTCCGGACGCGTTTTTGTGCCGGTCCCCGAACAGGCGCCGGCACTGGTTTGAGATGGAAGTAAAATATTATAAGCCCCGTAAAAAAGAAATGCGTCCCGGATAGGGACGCATTTCCGTTTAGTGGCCTTCGCGCAGCCCGCGAATGGTTTCCACCATGGCTCTGATGTTTTCAAAGGGGAAGCCGTTGTCCGCTTCAATATAGAACCAGGAACCGCCTTCCTGCATTCGGAACACTTCGTATTCTTTCAGGATCAGATCGCGCACCTGCTGGGGCGTTCCGTAGGTCATGGTGTTGGCCCGGTCAGTATGGATCGCCACAGCCAGTCCCAATGACCGGCAGACAGCAGCCAGATCTTCCATGCGGTAGGCCGGAAGCTGGGGCCAAATGGAGGTGACGCCGATTTCACGGAGGTCCTCCAAAATGGGGGCGATCCAGCCGCAGCTGTGGAAATGAACGTCCAGCCCGGCTTTCACAGCGGGGGCAAAAAGCTCTTTCAAACGGGGCTTGAAGAAACGGCGCCAGCTTTCGGGGCTGATCAGCATGGTCTTTTCGCTGCCGTAATCGTCGCCGAAGGAAAGGCCGTCCGCTCCGGCGTCGATGGCGCGGCTGATAAATTCCGCGTTATAGGCGCAGATCTTGTCCGCGAGCCGGCCTAAGGCGGGCTCCTCCCAGGCCAGGGCGCAGTACAGCTCGTCGTCCGGCATTAGCTGGCGTAGCCGCTCGATCAGGTTCAGGGCGGGCTGAAAATTATAGTGCTGCTTTTGATGCTCCCGCGTGAGCCGGCGCAGTTCCTGCCTGCCGGCTTCGTCGAGAGGCGGACATTTGGGGCATTGATAGGAATCGATATCGTCTATTGTGGGAATGGGATATTCCTTTGGGATCCCGGTGATCCCGAAGATCCGATATTCCCAAAGGGTGCCCCATTCGTCGCGGCGATAGGCGTGATAAGAGCCGTCCGGGTCGTAATCTCCCGGCTCTGGGCCGCGGACAGGCATTCGGCGAAAAGGTTCAAAGTCGCCGGGAAGCGTACTGTACAAGTCGTTGAGCTTTTCCCCATGTTCGTAATAGCCGACAGGACAATAGTAATACTGGACCGGAACCTTGTCCACGGGCCGGTAGTGCATGGCGGCTTTTACCCGTTCTCTGGAATTCATAAAACAGTTCACCCTTTCCTAAAAAATGATTGTGCTGCGCGGTTCCTGCCGTAAAATTCGTCCGCGCCCTGGTAAATGGCAAGTACATTCCGCGCGGGGACGTCGTATTGGATCGTGTGGGCGGGAGAAAGAATGTAACCGCCGTTCTTGTCCAACACAGACAGAAGGTGTTTTACTTCCTCTTTGACCTCCTGTACGCTGCCTTCCGGAAGGAGATGCTGGGTGTCAACGCCGCCCCAGAAGGTGATCTTGCTGCCAAAACTTTCTTTCAGCCGTTCGCATTCCATCTTGTAGACCCCGGGCTGGATCGGGTTCAGGATATCCACGCCGCAGTCGATGAGGGACGGGATCAGATCGTACACCGATCCGCAGGTGTGGTGCTTGTAAAAGGCGTCTGTATACTGCCTTGTATAGGCGATCCGCTCTTTCAGATAAGGCTTAATGAGGTCTTCGAACATTTCGGTGGACATGAAGGGGCCCGTCTGCGTTCCGAAATCGTCGCCGGAGGTGGTGCAGTCGATATAGCTTCCCAGCGCTCCGTAATAAAGATCGATTACTTTTTTCTGGTAATCCAGCATTCTTTCGGAAAAGGCATGGACCAATTCGGGCTCTCCCGCCAGACGGTACAGGTAATCGTCAAACCCAAACATCCAGCAGCCCAGCTCAAATACCCCCAGCACCGGGTGCTCCGCTATAACGGCGTAATCGGTATTCTCATGGAGATATTTTGCCTGTTCCGTCCAGAGGTCAATCCATTTTCGGTCGATCTTTTCCGGGTCGGGAAACTCGTATGCCATCATTTCGTCGATGGTGCAGTCTCTTAAAGGATTGGAGCAGATCTCCATATGGCCGTTGGTGGCCGTATAGCCGATCCCCCAGCTGTCATAGACCACGCCATTTTCCGTCCGGCAGTGAGAGGTCGGCGGAGTCGGCATTCCTCCAATTCGCCGGGTGTCAATATCCAGTGCTTCCAGCACCCGTTCGTCCAGGTTGAAGGGCCCCTGCTTTTCCCCTGAGAAGCCCAGCAGCTGTGTCAATTCCTTTTGGGTAATTTCGTAATCTACATTGGTCTGAGGGGATCCGCACAGATCGTATACCGCACGGTCCGGCTTTCCGTGGGTTGCCGCTTCATAAAAACGCTTTCTGTGTGTCACAGCATTTTTCCTCCTTCCGGCTGTTTGAAAAGACAAAATGGCTATCGCTCTCCCGGCCGGACATCATCTATTCCAAATTCTCTCGCGTATCTGACCGTACCGTGAATGGCGGGCGCGCTGTCGATCAGCTTGCAGGCCATAAAGTTTTCCCGCGGCACATCGAAGGGAGCTTTGATCCCAAAGGAATCCGCCGGCACATAGCCCGCCCTCGGGTAATAGGTTTCGCTGCCCAATACGATGGAATATCCGTAATGAAGCTCTCTCGCGATCCTGTGCCCTTCTTTGATCAAAGCGATCCCCACGCCCTGTTTCTGGTATTCCGGCAATACGGAAAGCGGCGCCAGCGCCAAAACAACAGCGCCTCCGACCTCCGCCTTTGTAAACAGAATATGCCCCACGATTTTTCCGTCTGCCTCAGCGACCAGGGACAGCTGGGGAATGTACGCCTCACTCATTCGCAGCGCGGCGACCAGATCCTGTTCGTTTCCGTCAGCGTGCTTGGCGGATGCAAAGGCACGCTTTACCAGCGAATAAACCTCACCGTAATCCTTTGTTTCTTCTTTTCGGATGACCACCATATCACCACGCAAGCTCTGGTTTTTAATTATAAAACCGATTCATAACATCCCTGTTGTATTGCTCTAAGGCCTCTTTGTCCCCGGATTTGACGCGATTCAGAATCTTGGCATATTCCGCTGCGCCGATCCGATTCTCTTCCCTGTAAAGCCACCACATGTCCGGGCATTCATGAGTGTTTCTCATTCTTTCAAGTACTCTAACATCAAATGTCTTTGAGAAGCGGATATTCTCGACCCAAGCCAAGGGAATTCTCTCTTCGGCATACCGGCTTTTGTATCTGTTCAGGCCCAGCACAACAACTTCATCTTCCCAAAGGCGTCTGCTGATGTAGACTTTTCTGCCGCCCGGAAAAGAAACAGTCCCATAGCGGGTGGTTCCATCCTTGTCA
>CAZBDS010000074.1:3818-7428 GCA_964490735.1 uncultured Acutalibacter sp.
AGTACTCATAATTTTTCTATGACCAACGTGACATAGCCTTCAAACTGTCTGCGAATCCGAAAATAAATATCGTACCATTTATCACACCAGTTTTTGTACTCATTATCATTTGGATTGTTTCGCAGATTGTCCAAATGCCTGCGGGCGCTCCACATAATATAACGTTCCCATTCGGCATCCGTATCACTTGCCATTGAGGTAATAAAATAGCCACGCTTTCTAACAATCTCATTAATTTCCAAAAGTGACAGCGTTTCACCCTCAAAATCAATGAGTTCTGCAGGCGGGCATTCTGTTTTTGAAAATCTGGTGCCGATAATGAGTCTCCCATTTGGTTTTGCGTATTTTTCAAGCAGAGTTATGGTGTTTTCCAATCCTCCGAAGTCTTCACCACTCAAACAAACGTAATCGTAGAGTTCATCCGATTCCCATGTCAGCACATCGTGTTCAATCAACGTAACATTTTGGATTTGCTCTTGTTGAAGCCTTGTGTTTCCCTCGTTTATAAATTCCGCGCAAATGTCCACTCCAACGCCTCTACAACCAAAGGCCTCATTCCAGACTTTCAGCATTTCCCCATATCCGCAACAAAGATCAAGAATGGTTGAGGTGCTGTTCATGCCGGAAGTAAAACCGATTTCAACAACCTTTTCAACCGGGGTCATGCTGATTAAAAATTTACTTTCGGTAAGATTTGCAATAACAGTCTTATAATCCATTTTTTATCCTCTTTCTTATATTGATGAGCGGATAAAATGGACTTTATTTTATCCGCTAAATATAGCTGCCTCTACGCCGTAAACTTTTCATCAAAGACCACACCTTTCAGATAGAATAATTCATTATAGCAAAGTCCTGACAAAAAATCAATTTTTCAGGGCTTTGCAGCTGGCTCCATAGATTCACAGTAGCCGACGTTTTTATTGCGTTTTTTGGGCGTTCTTGCAATTGCAATAGCGGTATTGATGTCTGGCTTTGCCGGTGCCGCTGTAACTCATCATTATTTCCTTGCGGTATGGTGGTCGACAGATATTTGCCCTCGCCTGTCGCTGAGCAGGGGCTCAACATCTTAGCTTTTGGAAGGTTCAATAATATTGACATTTGTTGCAGATGTGTAGTATAATCGAAATATAAAATTTTATATAAAAATTCGGAACGCAATTTTACCGTGCGTAAGCACTAAAAAGGAGTATGAGCAAAGTGAAGATCAACATCAAGACGCTCAGCGAGATTACTGGGTTTTCTCAGGCCACAGTCTCAAATGCCCTACATAACAAACGTGGGGTCAACCGAGAAACGGCTGAAAAAATTTTGAAAGCAGCCCGAGAAAATGGTTATTTTTCCGATGCCCGCATTTCTTCTATCCGCTTGGTGGTTTACCAATCTACTGGCGGAGTGGTGGGGGATACGCCTTTTTTTGCTGCGCTGATTGCCGGAGTAGAGGCAGAGGCCAGAGAATTTGGCTATGATACCCGGGTTTATCACTTGTCAAAGACTGCCGCTGACTATGAGCAGCGTATGGAAGAGCTTTGCTCCGATCTGTCTTGTGGTTTGTTGGTACTGGCTACCGAGATGGAGTTGGAGGAGGCGGCAAGGTTTCAGCGAGCTGTTGCCCCGGTTGTATTAATAGATAATTGGTATAAAGCCTTGCCTTTAAATGCTATACTTATTGATAATGCGGATGCTGCCGATTTGGCGGTGAGTTACTTGTGTCGTAAGGGCCATAGTTTAATTGGCCATTTGAGGGGAAACTGCGACCTGACCAACTTTACAGAGCGAGAGTCTGGCTATTTCAATTCTATCCGCAAGAACGGTCTTGCATACCATCCTGAATGGACGTTCCAGTTAACGCCTAGCATGGAAGGAGCGTATAAAGATATGCTTTCCATTTTGCAGTGGGAACCGGAACTTCCCACATCCTTTTTTGCCGCCAACGATATACTGGCTTTGGGAGCAATTCGGGCCCTGCAGCAAAGTGGATATTCAGTGCCCCAGGATATCTCGGTGGTTGGATTTGACGATTTGCCTTTCTGCACTATCTCAGATCCGCCTTTAACCACCATTAAAGTATATAACCGGGATATCGGTCGGGCTGCGGTCCGGCGACTGATGGAGATAATGAAGTACGAGAACTTTTACGCAACAAGGGTGTTGATGCGCAGTTCCTTTGTGGAACGTGGGAGCGTCCGGGATCTGAACGGCTGAGATATTTTGGCTGTCATTATTATATGTTTTTGAATGGTTGTGTTATTGGCTGTATCCTTTGCTGGGTAAGCGTTAGCTTAGAATTAATGGTAGAACAAATTAGTGACAGAGCAGACTCCGCAGGAAAACCTTAGCAGGAGAGATCCGCTTATTAGCGATCACGAAATAAGAGAAATGCGGTTAGCAAAATCGTGAGCCGCGTACAAGTCCGCCCTCATAACGTGGAAATTTGTTTCGAAAAAGCCCAGCAGAGCTGGGCTTTTTCTTATTACTTTTAAGACAACCTAAGATCAAAAATTTTATATTAGTTTATAAAAAGTATGTAGAGGCATTTTCGATTTTAAAATCCAATTTGTCAAAAAATATTTGGCATAAGGAAGAGGGCAACCGAAAATATGAGTGGATGATTCGGAATGCTTTTTACATAACAAAATATTTTATATAAAAATTTTTCAAAAAATCGAAAAAAGCTCTTGCAATAGCAAGGAATATATGATATTATCTAAACCACAGATCCCCATAAATCCGGTCATATTGCCTATTTTTTCCAAATTTTCCGAAAGTGTAAAGACTCTTTTAAATTTATTTGGAAAGTAAAATAGTAAATATGAATGGAAAAATTTTACAAAGAGAAGGTGCAATTGTGAAAGTAAAAAAAGTAATCACCGGTTTTTTGGCAGCTGCATTGCTATTAGTTATGGCAGCGTGTGGCGACAATTCCGAAAGTAGTGGTTCCCAGCCGGAGAAATCTTCCGGTACAGCAGTTTCTGCTGCAAACGAAGAAAACTCCGCAACGACTGAAAGTACGGCAGAAACGAATGCGGATCCTCTTTCCCCCTATGAAGAGACCATCACCGTGAACTTTGGGGCGGATATGGCCGTAAACTCTGCCGAGGCCACTGCCCTGGCAGATGCCGGGGAACCTTACGAGGATAACCGTTGGATCAAACTTTTTAAGGATAAACTCAATATTGATGTGGATTATGAGCTGGTGACGACTGGCGATCAGTACAGCCAGCAGCTGAAGCTGATGATGTCTTCTGATGAGCTTCCTGACTATTTCTGGATTGGGAACTGGTCCGATTTCCAGCAGATGGCCGAGGCGGGCGTTTTGGCCGATATGACCGACGTTTACGATAAGTATGCTTCCCCGTTTCTTAAGTCACTGATCGAGACCGAAGGGGATTCAGTGTATATGCCCGTTACTTACAATGGCCGCATGTATGGTCTGCCCCGTACGATGCCCTCAACCAACGGATACAACCATCTGTGGATCCGTCAGGACTGGCTTAACAACCTGAATCTGGATCGTCCGGAAACCATGGAGGATGTACTGAAGATTGCTCGGGCATAAACCGGCAATTCTCCACAACGTTCCTGTCCACTTGGGAGCAGGCCCTGGAGC
>CAZBDS010000075.1:0-4749 GCA_964490735.1 uncultured Acutalibacter sp.
ACATGACGGACGTAAAGCCCAGATCCATGGCTTCCCGGACCTTTTCCAGGGTGAGGCCATGGTCAAAGTGGAGTACGACGGGCACGGGCGCTTCCTTCGCCATGGGGATCAGGAAGGAGGAAAGCTCTTTCAGAGAGGCATAGGGCAGCAGGACCTCCGCCGTGCCGATGATCACGGGCGAACCCAGCTCGGCGGCAGCGGCCAGAACGCCCTTGGCCATTTCCAGATTGACGGTGTTGAACAGTCCCACGGCATACTTCTTTTCTTTTGCCCGGGGCAGAATGTCATTCAGATTGACAAGCATATTTCCACTCCTTTTCAGTCTTCCAGCGTGGGGAGACGCTGGATATTGGGGTCGGTGAAAATGTCGTATTCATCGTAGCTCTTTGTGCTGAACTCGGAAACCACGGCGCCCTCCGGCCCGGCCTGGAACCAGTGGCGGGTGTTGGGCTGCATGGTGAACTGGTCGCCGGGGTGGAGGATCACCTCGTGCCAGACAGTGTACCATTCCTCACAGCCCTTGGGGGGCTTGCAGACAGGGTTGGCGGCTGGCTGGCCGTCCACGTAGACATAACAGGTGCCGTAACGGCAGCGGAAGGTCTCCTCCTTGCCGGGGTAGCCGATTTTCTCAATGGGGGCGTGACGGTGCTCGGGGCAGGTCTGGCCGGGGAACAGGGCCATTTCCTTGCCGCAGCAGCGTTCGGTATTCACATAGGTGACGATTTCCAGGCCCGTATCCTCCAGACGGTTCAAGCCGAAGTCCGCCACCTCCAGGTGTTCCTGCTCTTCCGGTGTCAGGACAATGTGGGCCTTTTCGTACAGTTTCAGTGCTCGGCGGCGGGCGTCTTCGTACACAGATCTTTTCATAACTCTCTCTCCTTGTGTTGCTGCATAAATTTCAGGACTTCGGGGATCGGCTTAATGCCGGTGGAAGCCCCGATTTCCATGACGCACAGTGAACCGACGGCGTGGGCAAACTCGCCGCTTTTGCGGAAATCCCACCCCTGGGAAAGGCCGCAGAGGAAGCCGGCGCAGAAGGAATCCCCGGCGCCGGTGGTGTCGGCAACCTTCACCTTGGCGCAGATGGGAAGGGTAAAGCGCTCCTGGGGAGTGGGGCAGAAATAAGCGCCGTCTTTGCCCAGCTTAATGATGACGCTCTTGACACCCATGTCAAAGAAGAAGTCGGCGATCTCCGCCGGATCTGTTTTCCCGCTGAGTTTCTGGGCCTCGTCCAGGCTGGGCATAAACAGATCCAGCCCAGGCAGCGCCGCGGCGATCTTGGGCAGCCATACGTCGTCGAAGTCCCAGGCGGTGTCCATCACGGTGTATTTTCCCTGCTGCCGGGCCTTTTCCAGGTATTTGGCGCAAGGCTCGCCGTCAAAGGAATCCAGCAGCATGGCGCCGGCTACAAAGACGATCTCGCAGTCCTGGGGCAGCGGATCGGGCAGACTGTCGGCGGTAAAGGCCGAGGTGGAACCTGGATAATAGAGAAAGCTGCGTTCTCCCTCCGAACTGACACAGACCACCGAGCTGGTGGTTTGCTCCTTGCCGCGGACAACGCAGGAGACGTCTGCTCCCGCGGCGGAGGCCCGGGACAGGACAAAGTCGCCGAAAGCGTCTTCGCCCACCTGGCAGGCCAGGGATACGGATACGCCCAGCTTTGCCAGATCGATGGCCGCGTTGGCGGCGCAGCCGCCCACGTGGGTACTGGTGCCCTGCACGGCCCGGAGTGTTCCCGGCGCGGGGACACTGTCAACGGGGGAGACGATGATGTCGGTGGTAACACTTCCAATACAAACAATTTTACTCACGGATAGAACACCCCTTTTGGTGATTGTGCAGCTGACTTGCGTTTTCATAGTAACATGGTTTCACAACTTTGTAAACATCGTGTACAAAATAATTGCCACAAAATTCAGGCCGGTTTTTTGTAGCTTTTGTAAGCGTGTTGTCTCTGGGTCGGGGAGGCCCCCGGAAAACAAAAGGCCGCACAGGTATGTTTTTTCAAAAAAAGGTTGAATTTTGCGGTGCTTTTATGTAGAATAGTAACTGTATAAGATTCTGCATTTGATTTGCCGAACATCGCAGAAGATGACATCCCGGCCCCTTCTTTGCCGGGAGCGCGCTTCTCTGCTTGTAAAACAGAAAGGGGAAGAGCTACACCATGTCCAACAGATTGTTTCAAGGCGCTATCCATCAGATGAAGGACACGATCGACCGCACCATCGGCGTCATCGACGAATCTTCCGTGATCATCGCCTGCAGCGAGCTGGGAAAGATCGGCGAAGTCTGCGAGAGCGTTACGGCGGAGCAGATGAGTTCACCGGACGTATTCCTGGCCGACAACTATTCTTTTAAGTCCTTCGGCAGCCGGCCTCGCACGGAGTTTGCCGTTTTCGTGGAGGGCACGGATCCCGAGGCTCAGAAGTATGTGAAGATCCTGGCGGTGTCTCTCAGCAGCATCAAGCAGTATTACGATGAAAAGTACGACCGGGGCAACTTCATCAAGAACGTGATCCTGGACAACATTCTTCCCGGCGATATCTATCTCAAGAGCCACGAGCTCCATTTCGACTCCGACGTAAGCCGGGTGTGCATGCTCATCAAGATTACTGACAAAAACGACATTTCGGCTTATGACGTGCTCCAGAACCTGTTCCCCGACAAGAACAAAGACTTTATTGTCAACATCAACGAGACCGATATTGCCCTGGTCAAGGAAATCAAGCCCAGTATCGACGAGAAGGATATCAACAAGCTGGCAAGCTCCATTGTAGATACCCTGTCCAGCGAGTTTTATACCCACTGCACCGTGGGCATCGGCACCGTGGTCAACAATATCAAGGATCTGGCCCGCTCCTTCAAAGAGGCCCAGGTGGCCCTGGAAGTGGGGAAAGTCTTCGACACGGAGAAGCCCATTGTCAGCTACAATCATCTGGGCATCGCCAGGCTGATCTATCAGCTGCCCACCACCCTGTGTGAGATGTTCCTGAAAGAAGTCTTCCGCAGGGGCTCCATCGATTCCCTGGACCACGAGACACTGTTCACCATTCAGCGTTTCTTCGAGAACAACCTGAACGTCTCCGAGACTTCCCGGAAGCTGTTTGTGCACCGGAACACCCTGGTGTACCGCCTGGAAAAAATCAAGAAGATTACCGGCCTGGACCTGCGGGAATTCGAGGACGCTATTGTGTTCAAGGTGGCTTTGATGGTAAAGCGCTACTTGTCCAGCAGCCCCAACAAGTTCTAAAAGGGCCGGGCTGCTTTCCCGGCGGCATTCGTCCAGTTCCGTCTGAATGCGCCAAAAACCCCGTGGGCGGCGGGGAAATAGTTACAGATTGATTACAATTAATTTCTTTTACAGAATTAAATAACGGGCACCCATTGGTATAATAGCGATGTTAAGCTTGTAGACAGCTGATTGCCGATGGGTGTCGTTGTGTGAGTATTGGCGAAAGCTCCACCCGACTGGAGGGAAAAAATTGATAGAATTCCGAAATGTATCCAAGGTGTACAACAACGGTACGGAAGCCCTGCACAATGTGAATCTGCTGGTGGAAAAGGGCGAGTTTGTTTTCATTGTAGGCTCTTCCGGCGCGGGGAAAAGCACGTTCCTGAAGCTGATCACCTGTGAGGAGCGGCCCAGCTCCGGCCAGATCATCGTGGACGGCGTGGACATTTCCCGCCTGCGGAAGGGAAAAATCCCCTATGTCCGCAGGAAGATGGGCATGGTCTTTCAGGATTTCCGCCTGATTGACCACATGACTGTGTACGACAACGTGGCTTTCGCCATGCGCGTGGTGGGAGCCCGCCCCAGCACCATTAGAAAGAGAGTGCCCTATATTCTCAGCCTGGTGGGCCTGCAGCACAAGGCAAAGCACTATCCCACCGAGCTTTCCGGCGGCGAGCGCCAGAGAGTGGGCTTGGCCCGGGCGCTGGTAAACAACCCCACCATGATCATCGCCGACGAGCCCACCGGCAATATCGACCCCGCCCTTTCTTTTGAAATTGTAGACCTGCTCAGTGAGATCAACCGCCGGGGCACCACCGTGCTGATGGTGACCCACGAGCATTCGCTGGTCAAGCATTTCCACAAGCGGATTATCCAGATCCACAGCGGCGAGGTGGTGGCCGATACTGCTGCCATGCAGGACAGCTACGCGCCGCCCGAGCGGTATGAAGAACCTGCCCCGGACCCGGAGGACGACTACGCCGAGTATGACAATGCCGAGCCTTACGAGGGCGAAAGCCAGTCTGCCGCTTCTGATACTTACGATGGGTACGACGGTTATGAGGAAGCCGGGGACCAGGCCGGTGCTCCGGAAGTAGATGACGAGGAGGTGAGGTGATGGGCTTGCACAGTATCGGTTATTTGTTCCGGGAAGGCCTGAAAAGCCTTTGGAAGAACCGGACCATGAGTATCGCTTCCGTGGCCGTTCTAATTTCCTGTCTGCTGATGACCGGCGTGGCGGCCGCCCTGTCTGTCAACCTCTCTGTGATGATGGCTTCCATCGAGGGCAACAACACCATTCGGGTGTTCCTGCAAAGGGACCTGCCCGCCCTCACCGCCGTAAAGGTGGGCGAGGACCTGCGGGCCCTGGACAACATTGAGGAATGCGTTTTCGTCCCCAAAGACGTGGGCCTTTCCGACATGATGCAGAGCCTGGAGGACGACGGCACCCTCTTCAATGGCCTGACGGGAGACGATAACCCGCTGCCGGATTCCTACACCATTTCCCTGACGGATCT
>CAZBDS010000075.1:4849-7359 GCA_964490735.1 uncultured Acutalibacter sp.
ATGCTGGGCGGCGTGATCTCCATCGGACGCTATTTAAAACGGGAAGGAGAGGACGCTGTTGTCTAACGGGAGCAGACGGTTTCAAGCGGCGGTCTGCGCGGCGCTTTCACTATTGTTGCTGTGCGTAACGGCCGCGCCTGTATCGGCGGAAACTCTGGAAGAGCTTCGGGAACGGCAAAAAGTCCTGGAGCAGCAGAAAGAGGAAAACGATGGGAAACTGGAAGAACTCCGAAGGGACACGGACGAAAAAAGGGAAGAACGGGACGCTCTTTACGGGCAGATCGACAAGGTGCAGGGTCAATTGGACCAGCTGCGCCGGCAGATCGAAGAAATAGACCTCCGCATCGCCAGGGCGGAGGACGGGATCGCGGAAAAGCAGTCCGGCGTAGACCGCAGCATGGATCTTTTGAAAGAACGGATCAAAGCCCTGTATGTCACGGGAGACGCTTCGGCGCTGTCCGTGGTGCTGGGAAGCCGGGATCTGATCGACTTTTCGGAGAAACTGCAATTTCTCCGGGCCGTCACCGCCCACGATCAGGAGCTGATCCGGCGGTTGACGGATCAGCTGAAGGATATGCAGGATGAGCTGGAGCGCATCAGCGCCGACAAAAAGGAGCTCAGCGATCGCAAGAAGGAGCTGGACGGCAAAAGCGCCGAGCTTACCGAGCTGTACCAAAAGGCCCAGCTTCTGCTGGAAAACGCCGAAAACCAGGAGCTTTACGTGCGGACCAACTCTGAGCTGCTGGGTTCCCGCATGGCGGAAAACGAGGAGGCCATTGCCGCTCTGGAGGAAGAGCTGCGCCGGCAGGGCTCTGGCGGCTCCGGTTATGTGGGCACCGGCAATTTCATTTGGCCCATGCCCGGCTATACCTACCTGACCTGCTACTTTGGGGACGGCGGCCACCGAGGGATCGATATCGCCGGCGGCGACATCTACGGTCAGCCCATCGTGGCGGCAGACGGCGGTACAGTCCTTTACGCGGGCTGGAACGACAGCTATGGCTGGTGCGTATTCATCGACCATGGGAACGGCTTTGAAACCCGCTACGCCCACATGAGCGAGCTTGGAACCGAAAGCGGCGCGGCGGTGGAACAGGGCCAGGTCATCGGCTATGTGGGCAGCACCGGTAATTCCACAGGGCCCCACCTTCACTTTGAAGTGATCTGCGGGGGAGAGCTTACGAACCCGATGGGTTATTTTTAAGTTGACATTATCTCCTGCATTTACTATAATGAAAAACAATGTACTTTTAGCAAAGGATGAAATGAAATGGCTGAACGTCAGTATTTTGTAACGGAAGAGGGCCTTGCCTCTCTTGAAAAGGAACTGGATTATCTGAAAACTGTAAGGAGAAAAGAAGTTGCCGAGAAGATCAAGGTGGCCCTTTCCTTCGGTGACCTCTCCGAAAACAGCGAGTATGACGAGGCCAAGAACGACCAGGCCATCATGGAAGCCCGTATTGCCGATCTGGAGGTCATGCTGAAAAACGCGGTTGTGATCGACGAAAGCGCCCTCAATAACGAGACGGTCCACATCGGCTCAAAAATCGAGGTGAATGTCACCGCCGCCGACGGCAAAAAGGCCGAGCGGGATTTTAAGATCGTGGGCTCCAACGAGGCCGATCCCAGAAACGGCAAGATCTCCGACGAATCCGCGGTGGGGAAGGCGCTGATCGGCGCCAAGGTGGGACAGACCGTGCAGGTGGAGACTCCCGCCGGCGTTTCCAAATATAAGATCATCACAATTTCCCGATAAAGCATAGAGAACAAAAGGAGCGCTTTAGGCCGCTCCTTTTTAGAATGAGAGGAAGGGAAAAATGACGGATAATAACGTAAAGGAGCCCCGGGAAGGGGAAGAGCTGGACCAGAGAGAACTGCTTCAGATCCGCAGGGATAAGCTGCAAGCCCTGCAGGACAGCGGCCGGGACCCTTACCGGATCACGTCTTTTGACGTGCGGCAGAAGGCCCAGGAGATTGTTGACGGATTTGACACAGGATATGAGGGAAAACAGGTTTCCGTAGCGGGCCGCATCATGAGCCGCCGTGGAATGGGAAAGGTAAGCTTTATGGATTTGCGGGACGGCTCCGGCCGGATCCAGATCTACGCGAAGATTGACGTGATGGGGGAGGAAGAGTACAAGGCGATGCAGGCCTCCCTGGACATTGGCGATATCGTAGGCGTTATCGGTGAGGTGTTCCGCACCCAGCGGGGCGAGATCTCCATAAAGGCCGGTACGGTGACGATCCTTTCCAAGGCCCTGCTGCCCCTGCCCGAAAAGTACCATGGCTTAAAGGATACAGATGCCAGATACCGTCAGCGCTATCTGGATTTGATCATGAATCCCGAGGTCAAGCAGAATTTTGTGGTCCGTTCCCGGTTCATTCAGTTTATGCGCAAATATCTGGACGAACGCGGCTATATCGAGGTGGAGACGCCGGTGCTCAACACCATTTCCGGCGGTGCGGCGGCAAGGCCGTTCATCACCCATCACAACACGCTGGATCTGAAT
>CAZBDS010000076.1:0-7285 GCA_964490735.1 uncultured Acutalibacter sp.
ATATCGGCGGAAAGAGCTTTGCCGTTTACGGTCCTGGAAGCGGGCACAGCGCCCAAAGAAGCTGCGGTAATTCCGCCCAGTGCAGTTCCCAGGCTGTTCACGCCGCTCTGCGCGGCATTTACCTGCTGCATGAGATAATTGTACCCGTGCTGCTTTGAAAGGCCTACATCGGCGCCGGCAGCCGCTATGGTCTGCGTATTAGTCCAATTTTCCGGCAAATCTGCGGGCAGGGGTGGTTGAATGGGATTATTGGGCATTTGCGGTTCCTCCTTCCGTGATGGGCAGTTTGTGTTTCATAATAACTTCTTCGGTCACGGGCACATACACCGTCGAGCTGGTCAAGACGTTGTTGCTGGCGTCCAGTAATTCGATCAGGGATATTTCCGACACGTCCGACTGCTTTACCGTATAGGTAATGGTGGTTACGTTCCCGTTTGTACTGCGCGTCAACATGGATATAAGTACGGACCCGTTCAATCGGGCCTTTGCAACGTCGGCAGCTACAAAGCTTGCCACTCCGTTCAAAAGCGCAGGCTGTACAGAGGGCACATTCTCCATCTTGATCACTCCTTTGTCAACTTCGCTCCTGAAGGGCAAAACACCCAAGCCCCAGCCTCCGAGCTTATAGTGATAGACCGCGCCGCTCAGCGAAACAGCTTCGGCCACCTGTAAAGGGGCCTCAGTATAAGGGGTATTGTGAAACACAATGTGGGCGGGCTTGATTTTTCCAATGGTGTAGCTTACTTCTGTCGCGTATTCCTGATTCTTGGCGCTGGATTCCACATACAGCGTATAATTGGGATAATCGATTGTCACCGTCCACTGATTTTTCCCTATCAGCTCATCGAGTTTCTGATAAAGAAAACCCAAAGAAAAAGGCGGCCGGATAGAAATTCGGTTCAAAAGCCGCGCGCGACGGAACTCCAGGGTTTCCGTTTCAGGGTTTGCAGTAATCCCGAAGACAGCTTCCCACTGCGCAATGGCGCCCTCTCCCATATCCTGAAAAAAGAAATTGTCCGCAACAGAGTGAATCGCCTGTGCCAGGTTTTCAAAGCTTTCCCCTTCCGCAAGGCACAATTCCTGATAATCGAGAATCTCGCGGTACCATTGGGGCAGATACTGCAAAATGTTGGTATCAAGTTGCACTGAGTGTCACCGTCCCCATTATAGGCACTTCCTGCGTTGTGCCGGATTCTGTCAGGTTCAAATCCGCCGCGGATCCATTCAGCTTTACATTGGCGGCATTGATCACGCCACTGACCGTCAGCATCGCCGCCAGGACCCGCGACACGTAAACATCGGACGAATAGGAAACCTCCGTCTCGGAAACCGGCGTTCCCCAATCCTTCCTGACAGCAAGCAGATAATCCGAAACCGCCGCGGTGATCAGGGGCCTTACCTGGTCCAGAGTAAAACCGGGCGCAAGCGTCACAGAGGCCGACACATTTACCGTCACCGCAGACGGCGCCACGATGGTGACCTGCGCGCCGATGGGGGCTTTTCCAAGGCCGGACCCTCCGGGGGGCGGGTCTATCTCGTTTTGCACGTTCGAAACCAGCGTAGCGCTTGCCGGATTGTAGTCAGAGCCAAGGATCGAACACTTTACAGTGCCGCCTCCGTTCCAGGTCGGGTATACCTGGACAGCTCCCACGCCATCAATCGCCATGATTGCCTCACGGTAGGAAGCAATGTTTCCGCCGAAAGGCCGTTCATTCAGAGCCGAGATCAACCTTTCCCGGAAAGCTTCGTCGGTTTCCGGTTCGTCTCCCGGAACCAGGATATCGGTAATTTCCGAGGACGTGAGGCCTTCGACGAATGTAATGGGTAAGATGGGACCCGTATAGCCGTTTCCAATGGTCCCCGCCGTCTCCGCTGTAAGCTGGAACTGCAAAGGGTTTGAGGTTGCCGCCGTAACCACAAAGTTGATGCTGTCTGCGCCTCCGATGGTCGAAAACCGCGCTCCAATGGGCACGGCCACGTTAAACACACCCAAACGCACCGCCGGTGAAGCCGGATAACGGGTGAGTCCTGCAATGACTGCCAGATTATCAAGGGATTCTCCCATCGCGGTCTGCACAAACCCGGAGCCCTGCACAAGGTTGAGCGCCATGTAGTACTCTTCCAGCGCATACGCCGCCGGCGCAAGAGCGGTCTGCATAAACGATCCGTCCCGCTTGTCGAAGGTGTTGGGAACCCGCGCCAGCATGGCAGCCAAGATATTCGCGTAAGTCTGCCCGGTAAAATCGATCATTCCAGCACCACCTCCATAGTTTGCGCGAAAGAGCCAAAGACTGTATTTACAGTCATCTCCGCAGTTAAGGCATCTCCTGCAAAGGAATAGGTGAAATCCTGAATCCCCAGGATCCGGCTGTCAACAGAAAGCGCGTCTTTGATCCTGCGCTGCAATTCCGCCCCAACATATCCCGGATCTTCTCCGATCAGGCCCTTCCACGATATTCCGAAATACGGCGTATAGATCTGCCACTGAAAACGCTCCACGTTAAAAATGACCTCTACCGCCTGTTGTACCGCTTTCAGTCCTTCAGCCTGCCCGATGATCCTCTTGGCTTCCGGGTCTTTCCACCAGGTCAAAGACGGCTGCTCTACAAATTCAACTTGTTCCAGCTCGGTGTCCAGTTCCGGTGTAATCGGCATAGTATCACCCCTCTATTTTTGAAAGCACAATAAATCTCTGACCGCCTTGGGCCCGAATCAAAGTAACCTTGTCCCCGGTTTTAAGCGCTTCGGTGATTGTTACAGAACCCAAATTCACGGTCCCGACCCCCGGTATGTTTACAGCCGGCAGGTCCACCTTGTGCTCCACGACCGGCCATGTCAGGCTCAACACGGGAGACTTCAGCGGCGCCATCTGGGGATTGATGGAGATTTCCAAAGGGCTTCCTTGCGTCACCGTGCCGACAATGAGGTCTGCGGGGGTATTAGCCTGCATAGTCTGCGTAATCATCTGCTGCAAAATGTCTTTCAGTTCCATAAAGCCCCCTAGATCGCCAGTGTATCAAAGCTCATCGTGTGGGTATCGTTGGAAAAAGTGTGCGTCACCTTTTCCAATAAAACGTACTGCTTCAGGGAAATATCGCCCAGCTCAGACACGTTCATCAAAACCATCATGCCGGCTCTCAACCCCAGCACTCCCAGAGATTCCACGCTCAGCGTGCGCATTCTTTGGTTGTAATATTTCAGGGTAGTCATGGCCCGGGCCTTTACCTGAGCGTCGTTCATTTCTTCCTCTACCTTCTGGTAAAGCTGCAGCAGACCCCACTTTTTGATATTGTTGGAATCCTGGACAATGAACGTATCCGCCTTTCCGGTGGACTCGTTAGGCCTGGCCAGCTTGACGCTGTTATAGGTCTGTGCGTCGATATCGGTTTTATAGGTGTAATCGGTCACAAGGGATCCGTCTCCCAGAACCACATCGCTTTTCATATTTCCGGCTTCTTTCAGGCAGATCCCTTTGCCATCGTCAAACACGACGTAAATTTTGCCCGTATTTAGCAGCGTTTGTTGGATCGCCTCAGAGATGATGTCAAGGCAGCTCTGCTCTTCCTCGATCAGGGAAGGGATTTTGTACCCTGTATCTTCGATCTGAGACACTTCCAACTGGAAATCAGCCGCGATCTGCTTGATAATGTCTCCGGCTGTCTGCCCATAAAACGAATAGGAAGCCGAGGCTTTCAGGTACCGCAGTCGGTCGTAGCAGGTAACAGTGATAACGCCCCATCGGTCTTTGGACTTCGTGAAGATCCAGCCGTAAAAAACTAGAACCCCGTCAACGGAGACCCGCACAACATCTCCCTCGAAAAAGGAAATCCCTTCGGTTTTCAGAAGGGTAAATTCCAGTTTCCCAGGCGAGCCTGTCCTGTCTGTGGTATATGTAAATTCCTGTACGGAATTGGAAACTTCATAAATCTTGTTTTGATGAGTAGCGATTACAAATTCGGTATTCAGGGTATCGCCCCCTTACTTCACGATCTGCAGGTTTTCCTTTTTGACCCAGCCCAAAGCCCCGCCGCTTTCCGTGGTGATATGGACCGGATAGGCCCTTTTCGGATCGGTGGTAATAATGCGGCTTACTTTGCATTTCCTCCCGCTTGCGGTGCCGTGGGGCTCGTCCCCATAACTGGAAACGTAAAAATTCCCGTTGGCCGTAACCGTGCAGCCGACATAGAGCTGGCCTGCCGGTATTTCCCGCGTTTTCTCTGTGGTGGCTTTTTCCTTTTCGTCTGTGCTTTTGGTATTTTTCTCTTCCAGCGTCATGATTTTGTGGGAATAATCCCGGTATTCTATCAGCTCCAGGCTGTAATAGAAATCCCCGGTTTCCCCCGCTCTCTCTTCATAAGAAAAAGAAGACACCAGCACTTTAAAGCCGGAATCGCTCGTAAAATAGGGCTCCCCGTTCTCGTAATACCTCACAGGGGTATAGAGAATGGGAACCCGGTCATTCATGGCAGATTCAAAGAAATTGATGTAAAACTCAGGCGGCTCGAATCTCCCTTTGTTGAGGGCGTAAAAGGCATTTCTCCCCGGAAAGAAACTGGAAATAGAAACCGTCTTCTGTTTGGGTATCCTGGGCACCGTAATAGCGCCCAGGCCCAAAACATTGTAGTCCGTATTGTCCCCTTCTTTGGTGACGGGGAACGTGTCCGGATTCATCGGAAGCCGTATTACAAGATCATCCCGGGTAAAAAACAATCCCCAATTTATGGCCATGTATACGCCTCCTTAATAAACCCTGGCGGTGGATCTGTACGTGCCGGCGGAAGACTGCTCGATCAGGATATCCCGCAGCGTGTCGGCCAGGGCTTTCCGGTCCTCTGCCGTGTCTCCGGTGTTTTGCCCCTTGATGTTGATGATGGGGCTCTGCGCCGTCAGGTTGATCTGGTTTACATACTGCCGTTGCGCCATGTCAACAAGCGCCTGCAGCTCTTCTTCCGACATGGCGACCTCTTTCTTGATGGCCGACACGTCGGAGCCCAGGGAACCACCTACACCAGAGGATACATTTGCGGACTCTTGCAGCATAGGATTTCCATACTGATTCATAAAACTGTCGGTAGCATTATCCGCCACATTTTCCGCACCGGCAGCAATTTGTTTGGCAAGGATCTCCGCCTGCCGTTCTTGATGGGCGGTAGCGGCGTCTTCAAACATTTTGTTCAGCCGCTGATCCCGATCCGCACGGTTTTTCGCTATTTCGGCTTTCTTCGCGGCTAAGCTGTCTGCTCTGCCCTGCTTGGCTGCTTCGTTTTCTAGTGCCGCTTTCGTAGCAAAAGTAACGTGCTTAACCGCTTGAATGTTTACACCGGGAATATTATTCAGAGCATTGATAAAATTATTGATAATATCAATAGCTCCGTTGACCATATTTTGAAGGATCGTAAGCGCCATTACCTTCATATCCCCTACCGCATTGGCGACTGCTACAGAAGCTTCATTCCACATAATGATCAAAGAATCGATCAGGTTTTGTACCCAGGCAATTCCCACATTGAGGCCGGCCACCGTATAGTCCCACGCGGTTTTTATGGCGTCCATACAGATAAGCCAAGCAATTTCTAAGCCGCCTACGGATTTTACCCAGTCGACTATGGCCATCACAACCATACCAATCAAAGTTATGATCAGCATAATTGGGTTTGCGTTTAGGATTAGATTAAGAACCCCAATTGCTGCCGCGATAGCCAAAATCGCTATGCGCAGCGGCCCACTGGCTTGTGTAGCCGCAACCATCAAAGACACTAACAGCACCCAGGGGTTTGTATTCATAGCACCGTTAAGCACAGCCTGGGCCCCTGCTACCAAAAGCACGGCAGCTTTATAGGCCAATATAGCCGTGACTACCGCTTGAATGATTGGCGCAAGGGTGCTCCAATTACTTTTTACCCATTGAACCGCATCTCCAAGCATCTGAAATCCTTGGATCACCATTCCCGTAATTCCACGCATGGATTGAAAATCGTTCCCCATTTGCGTTACAAGCCACGCAATCCCCGACAGGATTTCTCCAATCGCTTGTCCGGCTTCAAATGCCAATTCACGAAAAACCGCGGCGAATTGCTGCCCCGCCGGGCTATTCAGCGCTTGATTCAGCTTTTCTATGCCCGGAAGCATTCCCTGCAGCAGATACGATATCCCGGATTTAAAAAACGCTGATACGGAATCTTGAAGGTTCTTCCAGCCTTCCTGCGCTTTTTCCGGCATATTTTCCATAGAATTTTTGAGGAAACTCAAAATTTTTCTGACAGAGAACAAAGTAGCCGCCAGCCTCGTGAACTGCCGTGTTAAGCTTTTTCCCGGACTGGCTTTTGACAACTTTTCAAACTCTTTTCTGAGCGCCGCCGCTTCCTTTGCCGCCTGCTTTTCCGCAGCGGCTTTTTGCTTTGCCTGTGCCTTTACAACTGCTGCAGCGTCCTTTGCAGCCTTTTTTTCAGCAGCCGCTTTCTGCTTTGCAGCCGCTTTGGCGGCCTCCTCTGCCGTTACCGTTTCGTTCAACGCTTGATTTAGGGACTTATACTGTGCTTCTGCATCTGTCAGCTCTTGCGCCAGTCGGTCGGCGTTGGCAATTTGAGACGTTAGCATGTCGTCGGAAAAGCCCAGTTCCTTCAAATTGTCCAGAGTATCCATAGCTTTCACGAACTCTGCATTCAGTTGTGCTACACTGGATTGAGACGCTTTGATCTGCGCTTTCAATTCAGACTGAGAGCGTGCGGCGGCATTTGTTGCCGTCCCCATTTTGCCGGCAGACTGAGCCATTCGGGTAGCGGCATTCTGGGAGTTGACGGTGGACTGCGCCGCTTTTTCCATGCCGGAAATGTAGCGTTTTTGCGTAGAAGAGAATTTGTCCTCAAGCTTTAGATCTTCTCTTATCTCAGCCATCAACTATCCCCCCTTTTTACCGTTTTCTCGGGACTTTATTTCCAAATTGACAAACTCTGCGACAAGCACTCTTTCCCGATAGGGAAGACTGTTATATTGAGAGGGAGACCAACCCAGATTAACAAAGCAGTAATATGCTATCATCGTTTCCGGGTCTTTCTCCCTGATCAGTTTTTTGCTTCTTCTTCCGTCCTGTTTTCCTCAAACCCCGAAAGATCGGAAATTGCTTCGGCAAGTGCGGAAAACTCGCCGGCCATCAGCATTTTCCCGGGCACAAGGCTGGGATCGAGGACCCCATAAGCCTTACACATCTCATCGCTGGAAAAATCAGGAAAAACCGTTCCCGCCACCACAAGCGCCCGGCGGTAAATTTTGGAGATGAATCTTTCCT
>CAZBDS010000077.1:0-7165 GCA_964490735.1 uncultured Acutalibacter sp.
GGCAGTACGAGCCCATCATCCGCATCAACAGCCAGTCCGGCAAGGGCGGCGCGGCGTTCGTGATGCACCAGAGCTTCGGCTATGTGCTGCCAAAGGCCATGCACCCGGAATTCGGCGCGCTGGTGAAAAAAGCCTGCGACAGCTGCGGCAGGGAGATCAGCCCCGGCGAGGTCTTCGACATCTTCCGCAAGGAGTATCTGGAGGTCACCGAGCCTTACCATCTGTTGACCTACAAGATCTTTGAGGAGGACGCCGGCGACGGCAAGGTGCTGGTGGACTTTGAAGGCACCATTCGCTACGACCACAACACCCAGCCCATTTCCGGCAAGGGCAACGGCCCCATCGACGCCTTTTTCAACGCCCTGCACACCGTGGGCCTGAACGACTATGAGTTTGTCTCCTACAGCGAGCACGCCATCAGCAGCGGCGCTGATTCCAAGGCCGTATCCTACATTCAGCTGCGCCACAACGGGGAGATCATCTTCGGCGTGGGCAAGGATTCCAACATCAGCATCGCTTCGATCAAGGGCATCATCTGTGCCATCAACCGGAAGGAACGCAGTCAAAATTGAGCGAAAAGGGAGTTTTGCAGCCATGAAAAGCTATCAGATCGCCGTGCTGAAAGGCGACGGCATTGGCCCGGAGATCGTGGACCAGGCCATGAAGGTCCTGCAAAGGGCCGGGGAGAAATTCGGCTTTGGGGTGGAGTTCCGCCGGGCCCTGCTGGGCGGCGAGGCCATCGACGCCGCGGGCGTGCCCCTGCCCGACGAGACCGTGGCCATCTGTAAGGCGGCGGACGCCGTGCTGCTGGGCGCCGTGGGCGGCCCAAAATGGGACAGCCAGCCGGGCCCCAACCGGCCGGAAAAAGGGCTTTTGGGGATCCGTAAAGCCTTGAATCTCTACGCGAATCTTCGTCCGGCAGTGATTTTTGCCCCTTTGCGGGAGGCTTCCCCCTTAAAGGCCGAGATCATTGGGGACAACCTGGACATCATGGTGGTCCGGGAGCTGACCGGCGGCATCTATTTCGGGGACCGGGGCACCACGGAGGAAAACGGGGTGAAGTCCGCCTATGACACCGAGCGCTACAGCCTGCCCGAGATCCAGCGGATCGCCCGGGTGGCCTTTGACATGGCGGAGAAGCGGAACCGCCGCCTGACCAGCGTGGACAAGGCAAACGTGCTGGACACCTCCCGGCTGTGGAGAAAGACGGTGGACGAGATGGCGAAAGAATATCCCAATGTGGAAGTAAACCACATGTACGTGGACAACTGCGCCATGCAGCTGGTGCGCAACCCCGGGCAGTTCGATGTGATCGTCACCTCCAACATGTTCGGCGACATCCTTTCCGACGAGGCCTCCATGATCAGCGGCTCCATCGGCATGCTGGCTTCCGCCAGCCTGGGGGACAGCGGTTTCGGCCTGTACGAGCCCATTCACGGCTCGGCCCCGGACATTGCGGGCCAGGATATCGCCAATCCCCTGGCGACGATCCTCAGCGCGGCCATGATGCTGCGCTACACCCTGGAGGAGCCCGCCGCCGCCCAGGCCATTGAAGACGCGGCGGCCAAGGCGCTGGCCCGTGCCCGGACCCCGGACATCTACACCGAGGGCTGCGGAGCGGAGAAGGTCTCCTGCTCCGCCATGGGCGGCCTGGTGGCCTCGCTGCTGTAAAAGAACCGATAAACGATGAAAGAGCCGCTCCTTTGGGAGCGGCTCTTTAAATTACTGAGAAGATCGCCACCAGCAGGGGCTGGTGCAGCAGATAGATGAGCAGGCTGTGGCGGCCGATAAAGGCCAAGGGCTTCCAGAAGAGAGCAGTGGTATAATATCTGCAGGACTTAAGGTCGGGCACTGCATTTCCGGCCTCTACCGAGGCAGTTTCACGAGTGCTCACCGCAGGTGCGGGTCCCCGCAGCACGGAAAGGGCCCTTTCCGAGGAGGAGAGGAGCTTCCACAGGAAAAAGCCTGTCAGATACAGGAAAAACCAGGGGAGCAGGGGGAAGTAGTCGGTGGAGAAAAAAGTGGGGGAGGAAAAGCCCAGCACCGCCGGCAGGTCGGAAGAATAGAGAAAGCTGGGCAGGGAGCAGAGCCGCAGACCTTCAAAGCCCAGATAGCCCCGGGACACGCCCCGGGTGAGGAAAAAAAGCAGGGCCGAAAGGCCCAGACCCAGCCAGGGCGAAAGCTTTACTTTTTGGAAGAGCTTCTCGAGAGGGATCAGCAGCAGGGCGGAGAGGCCCAGCAGGGTCAGGACGCCGTACTGGATCAGCTCTTCAGGCATGACAAAATAGGTGACCAGCGTCACTAAAGCCCCGCAGCCGGTGAGAAGCAGCCCATGCTTCAGGGGCCGTCGGGAGAGGCTCCAGCAGAAGCCGGAAAGCAGGATAAAGCCCCAGCAGATGCTCTGCTGCCAAAGATAACCGGGCAGCCCGGTGTACCAGGGTAGGGGAATCCCCTTCATGTAGACCAGATCGTACAGGGCGTGAAAGCACACCATGTTGACTACACACCAGCCCCGCAGCAGGTCCAAAAGGCCCAGGCGGGGTGATTTACCGGCGGCGCTCAATAGCCCAGCACGCCCCGGAGGGACTCGTCGTCTTCGATCCAACTGTGAACAAAGATGACCCGGTAATGCTCCCGGTCGTCCCGCACAATGACCTTTTCGATGCCGGCGTTGATGACCATGCGCTTGCACATGGAGCAGCACACCGCGTTTTCGATGTAGTTCCCGGTGTCCACTTCTTTGCCCACCAGGTACAGGGTGGCTCCCAGCATATCCCGGCGGGAAGCGGAAATGATGGCGTTTGCCTCCGCGTGGACGCTGCGGCACAGCTCGTACCGCTCCCCTCTGGGGACGCCCATCTTCTGGCGCAGGCAATAGCCCAGATCGGAGCAGTTCTGCCGCCCTCTGGGGGCGCCCACGTAACCGGTGGAGATCACCTCGTCTTCTTTGACGATGACCGCCCCGTAATGGCGGCGCAGGCAGGTGCACCGCTGGGAGACCGTTTCCGCCAGGTCCAGATAATAGTTGATTTTGTCTCTGCGCACAAGCTTTTCCATCGCAATTCCTCCCTTTGATTTCCCTCAGTATACAACAAAATTCTCCGAAGCGCAATTCTTTCAGGCTTTTCAGCTCTGAAAGCCCTTGCAGGCGGTACGACTTTACTTTTTCGGCAGGACAGGTATAATAGAGTAAACGCAAGGGGAAGGAGGCAGGAAGGTGATTTTGGCGCAGGGTTGGTGGGACATGGCCTTTATGGCGTTTTCCTCCCTTTTCTTTTTTGCCTTTCAGCTCTGCGGGGTGCTGATAGCCCGGCGGCTGCTGCGGTTGGAAAGCGGCGGCGCGGGGCTGCTGCTGGGCAGCGTGCTGGGCAGCGTAATGCTCCAGTGGCTCCCGATCCCCTTTTCCTTCTTGATGGGATTTACGCCTCAATCGAACCTTTGCGCATTGGGGGCGGCAGTGCTGCTGTGCGTCCTCTGCCTGGCGCTGGTAAGGAAGAAAGAGCCCGTGCCCCTGGGCCTTTCCGCCTTTGCCCGCAGGAAGTTCCTGTGGGTGGTGCTGGGGCTGTGGGTGTTTTTCTGCCTGCTCGTGCTGCGCTCTTTCCGGGTGGAAGACGCCAGGGTCTTTTCCAGCCAGGCTACCTACGGGGACATGAGCATGCATTTGAGCTTTATCACCAGCATTGCCCGGCAGGGGGATTTTCCTCCGGACTATTCGCTGCTGCCGGGGGACCTGCTTTCTTACCCCTTTTTAAGCGACAGCATTTCCTCCTCTCTCTATGTGTTCTACCGGGTGGACCCTCCGCTGGGCTGCAGCTGCAGTTTGGCGATCCGGTGGTCCTATCTGCTGCCCATGGTCTTTGCCGGGGCCCAAGTGCTGTTCGGGTTTTACCTGTTTGCGGCCCGGCTTTTAAACAGCGCCAAAAAGGCCGCCCTGGCCTGGACCCTGTTCTTCTTTAACGGCGGCTTTGGCTTCGTCTGTTTTCTGAACGGCACAAAAACCTTTGACGATCTGTTCCACGGCTTTTATCAAACTCCCACCAACCTGACGGAAAAAGGACTCCGCTGGGTGAACGTGGTGGTGGATATGATGCTTCCCCAGCGGGCCACCCTGTTCGGCTGGGCGGTGCTGTTTCCCGTGCTGTACCTGCTGTACCGGGGAGCTTTTGAGGGCAAAAGCCGGTATTTTCTCTGGGCCGGGGTGCTGGGCGGGCTGCTGCCCATGATCCACACCCATTCCTTTATGGCCCTGGCGCTGCTCTCCGGCGTGTGGCTGCTGTTCGACCTGCTGAAAAGGCTTTCCCGGGAAGAGCTGGCGGCAAAAATCGGCAAGGTCCTGATCCTGCTGGGACTACCCCTGATGAGCCTGCTGTGCGCCCTTCTCCGGCGCAGGGACGACCAGGGCTTTCTGCTGTGGGCGGCCTGCGGGGCGGCAGGGGTGTTCCTGGCCCTGCTGGCCTGGTGCGTATTTCTGGTGGTCCGGCGGGGCGGCGGAAAAGCGCTGCTCTCCACCTGGGGAGTGCTGCTTCTCACCGTCTGCGTGCTGGCGCTGCCCCAGCTCTGCTACTGGACCTTCCGCCAGGCGGGGACCGGCGGCTTTATCCGGGGCCGCTTCGGCTGGGTCATCTCCTCGGGGGAGGACGGCTACCTCTGGTTCTACCTGAAAAATATCGGCCTGGCGGCGCTGCTGGCCCTGGGTGGGCTGCTGGTGGCCAAGGGCCGGGACTTCGGCAGGTACGCCCCCGCCCTGGCCATCTGGTTTTTGGCGGAGCTCGTCGTGTTCCAGCCCAACGATTACGACAACAATAAGCTCCTTTACGCGGCCTGGGCCCTGCTCTGCTGCGCCGGGGCGGATTTTCTTGCCCGGCTGCTGGAACGGCTGCACAGCCGGGGCCTGCGGGCCGCGGTACTGGCGGCGGCGCTGCCCGTCTGTGTCTGCTCGGCGGCGCTTACCATGGGCAGGGAATGGGTGGCAAAGTACGAGCTGTTCGGGGAAGGGGCTCTGGCCCTGTGCGAGTATGTGGAGGAATATGTGCCGCCGGACGCGGTGATCCTGACCGATACCCGCCACAACAACGAGATCGCTTCCCTGACGGGCCGGGACATCGTGTGCGGGTCTTCCTCGTATCTTTATTTCCACGGCCTGGCCTACGGCAAAAACGAGGAGGCGGTCCGGTGCATGTACCGGGACCCGGAGGGCTCGGCGGAGTGGTTCCGGGAATTCGGTGTAGACTATATTTTGATCAGCGATTTTGAGGTTTCCAGCTATGCCCCGGACAAGGCCCTGTTCGGCCGGCTTTTCCCTGTGGTCTTCGACGACGGCTGCCGGACCCTCTACCGCTATGTGGAGCCATCAGAAAAGGAGGACGCGCCGTGAGCAGGCTTTCCGATCCGGGAACAATTAAAGAGGTGCTGGCCCGTCACGGGTTTCGGTTTTCCAAGGCTCTGGGCCAGAATTTCCTGGTCAATCCGGGGGTGTGTCCCCGCATGGCGGCGGAGTGCGGCGCGGGGAAGGACACGGGGGTCATCGAGATCGGCCCGGGCATGGGAGTGCTTACCTGGGAGCTTTCCCAGGTGGCAAAAAAGGTGGTGGCGGTCGAGCTGGACCGCCGGCTCTTTCCCGTGCTGGAGGAAACTTTGGCGGACTGCCCCAATGTGGAGCTGGTGGAGGGCGACGTGCTGAAGCTGGACCTGAACGCTCTGATCCGGGAAAAATTCGGCGGGGAAGAGGTGTGCGTCTGCGCGAATCTGCCTTATTACATCACTTCTCCCGTCATTATGCGGCTGCTGGAAAGCGGCCTGTCTTTGAAAAGCGTTACCGTGATGGTGCAGAAGGAGGCCGCTCAGCGGATCTGCGCGGCGCCCGGCAGCCGGGAATGCGGAGCGGTCAGCGCTTCCGTGTGGTACCACGCGGAGCCCCGGCTTTTGTTCCAGGTGAACCGGGGCAGCTTTCTGCCCCCGCCCAATGTGGACTCGGCCGTGATCCGCCTTGACCTGCGAAAGGAGCCGCCGGTGCAGGTGCTTGACGAGGCCTTCTTTTTTGAGACGGTCCGGGCGGCCTTCGCCCAGCGGAGGAAGACTGCCGCCAATTCCCTTTCCGCCGCCGGAAGGTTTACGAAGGCCCAGGCGGAGCTGGCCCTGGAGCAGGCCGGCCTGCCCGGAAATGTCCGGGCAGAGGCCCTGACCCTGGAACAGCTGGCCGCACTTGCAAATTGTTTAAAAACGTTGTAGAATAAATAAACAGATCGGGGCTTTTGTGTCCGGAGGGAGGATATGCATGAGCGACGTTGAAAAAGGGCTGTACAGATTCCTGCTGGTGGCGGACGCCGCCGCGATTCTCATCAGCATGGTGGCCGGTCCTTTAAGCCACACTTCCATGGCCATCGGCGCTGCCGCCAGCGCGCTGCTGATCTCCCTGTGCCTGATCGTCTACGGCCTCTATTTCTGGAGGAATTGGAAATAGGCTTTCGGCGAGGCGGGCCTTTCCGTTCATACGGAACTGACAAGTAAAATTGCTTTACAAGCAAAGGAGGTACCTGCCAGCAGGTACCTCCTTTTAGTATTGCGTTATTTTAAGAGTTCTTCCAGCCGCCGCAGGGCATTCCTTGCGGACCGGAAAAGCCGGAATACAAAGGGGGCGCCTCCCTACATGACCTCCGGCGCGCTGACTTTGAAGAGCTCCAGGCCGTTTTCCAGCACGGTTTTTGCGGCCACGCACAGGTACAGCCGGGCGGCGCTGAGAGATTCGTCCACACCCTTGACCCGGCAGGCGTTGTAGAACTTGTGGAACAGGGTGGAAAGGTTTGTCACATACCGGGTGATCCTGGCGGGATCCATGGCTTTTGCCGCCCCGGTGATCTCGTCGGTAAAACCGGCCAGCAGCTTGATGAGCTCCACTTCCTCGGGGGCGGTGAGCAGCATAAGCTCCTCCGGGGCGCAGTCCCGGGGCTCCACGCCGTCGGCCTTCAGGTTTTTCAAAATGGAACAGATCCTGGCGTGGGCGTACTGCACGTAGTACACCGGGTTCTGGGAATCCTCTTGCACGGCCAGGTCCAGGTCAAAGTCGATGCGGGTATTGGCTTCATAAGAATTGAACAGGAAGCGGGCGGCGTCTACCGGCACCTCGTCCAGCAGGGTGACCAGGGTGATGGCCTTGCCGCTTCTCTTG
>CAZBDS010000078.1:0-7141 GCA_964490735.1 uncultured Acutalibacter sp.
CGCCCAGGTCCTGCGTGACCGGGGCGGCCAGAAGCTCTCCACCTATTCCTTTGAATTCGAGGGGGACGAGGAAAACTTTAAGCCCTCCTCCTTCCAGCCCGACCGGGACGAAAGCTGGGCCCGCAAGGTCAGCGCTGCTCTGGGCACGGAGCACACCACCCTGCTCTGCGGGAACCAGCGGCTGGAAGATTCCCTGCTGGAAGGGGCCCTGGCCAAGGACCTGCCGGGCATGTCCGACATCGACGGCTCTCTGCTCTACTTCTGCCGCCTGGTCCGGGAACGCCACGCCGTGGCCCTCTGCGGGGAATGCGCCGATGAAATTTTCGGCGGCTACCCCTGGTTCCACCGCCGGGAGATGTTCGACGGCGCCCACTTCCCCTGGTCCAACAATCTGGACACCCGTTCTTCCCTCTTGAAGCCCGAGCTGCTGGAAGCGGTACGGCTTGAATATTATGTAAACTCTAGATTGCAGGAAACCCTGGATTCCGTTCCTGTTCTCCGGGGAGAATCCTTAGAGCAAAGACGTATGCGGCAGATCTCTTACCTGAATATTAAATGGTTTATGTCAACTCTATTGGACCGCAAAGACCGCTGCTCCATGTGGAGCGGGTTAGAGGTCCGGGTCCCCTACGCGGATCACCGGCTGGCCCAGTACGTGTTTAACACCCCCTGGGAGTACAAGTGCCCCGAGGGCCGGGTGAAGGGGCTGCTGCGGGATGCCGCCCGGGGCCTGCTGCCCGACGACGTGCTGGACCGCCGGAAAAGCCCCTATCCCAAAACCTACGACCCCGCCTACGAGCAGGATCTGAAACTCCGGCTTTCCGCCATTTTCCGGGACAGTTCCCAGCCCATTCACAAGCTGCTTTCCGCCCAGGCAGCCAAGGACCTGCTTTCCCAGAGCTTCGACTACGGCAAACCCTGGTTCGGTCAGCTGATGGCCGGGCCCCAGCTGCTGGCGTATCTAATCCAAATCAATTACTGGATGCTCCACTACAATATTTATGTAAACCTGTAATAACCGGCTTTTGCGGTAACCCCTCAAACGGCCCGGGGCCTGATCTCAACGGATCAGGCCCGGGGCCTCGCCTCATTTTCTTTCCGGGGGCAGGCGCTCCTGCTCCATCCGCTTCACCTCGGCGGAAACCTCCACCGTATAGGCGCACCGGGTCATCCACTCCTTCCAGCTTTCCCCGTTTTGCCGCCAGAAGGCCGGATCCCGCTGGTACAGCAGATTTCCAAAGCCGAAAACATCACAGCCGTCCTCCAGAGTCTTTTGCAGGGCGCTTTTGACCTCCCCCGCCAGCAAACCGGCCAGCTCTTCTTCCGTCCGGCTGTAAAAATTGTCCTCCAGACGGTCCCGGTTCCGGTCCACGGCGCTCAGGTCCCCCTGGACGCCCACCCTCACACAGAACTGGGGCAAATCGTCTTCCCAGCCCAGTTCAATTTCTCCCCAGCCCCGGGAAAGGGACAGGGTCACCGTGCCCAGATCGCTGCCGCTTACAACCGCTTCCCCGCTTTTCAGCTTTCCCTTTGCCGCCAGATATCCCCGGGTCTCGTCCGGGGTGAGAAAGCCTTTCAGCCGGCAGCCGTCAAAATAGGCGGTAGAAACGATCTCCGTGCTTTCCTCGGTGGTCCGCAGCACCGGCAGCATCGGGGACGAGCCCTCCCGCTTTACCCCGTTGATGAAGTCCAGAAGCTCCACGCCCAGGGCGCGGCCGCTGTCCCGGCCCACATCGCCCAGCTGCTGCAGTTCCCACATTTTCTGGTACTTGCCTCCCTTTTGAAGGGACAGGACCTGTTCCGCCCGGTCCTCCGCCAGATACAGCTGTACCCCGGGCCGGGTGTTGTAGTAGCGGACAAAGAAATCGAGGCACTGGTCCAAGCCTTGTTCGGCACATTCCCGGCCGAACACCACCAGGTAGTTGTGGGAGTAAAAAGGCTTCCGGCCGGTGGACAGCGTCAGGCTGTTCATGGCCTCCAGCACCGATTTTCCCTGGCAGACAAAGCATTCTTCCCCCTCGTCCTCCGGCGCGGAAGAGGAGCGCACGGTTACAGTAAAGTCATCTCCCTTTACATCTATCCCAATCCCGTGGATCAGCAGCCGTTCGTACAGCTCCCGGCCGCCGCAGCCCCACAGGGGCAGCAGAAGGCAGAGGCACAAGATAATTGCCAAAGCCTGCTTTCGGGTTTGCCTCATTGCTTTTCCTCCCCGCTTTCGCCGGGCGTGGGCCCTTTTTCTTTCCTTCTACCCGCCAGCACTGCCAGGGGAATCAGGAACCCTGTAAACACCGTGCACCCAAACAAAAGCCGCGTGTCCAGCAGCACCCTTTGAACCGCCCGGTTCTCTGCGGTGGCAAAGGCCAGCAGCAGAATTGCCAGCCCGGTCAGCACCACGGAAAGCACCGGCTTCCGACGGCCCGAGACCGAGGAAAAGCATACCCGGCAGGCATAGATATCGCAGGCCAGCTTGACGATGAGCCCCATCATCCAGATCCCCACAAACACCGCGTCCAGCCGCTGCATGGAGCGCACCTCTGTAATGGAGGAAAGAGCGTAGAGCGGGAAATTCTGGGTAGAAGCATACCGGCCCAGACAGCCCTGCAGCAGCACCAGCAGCAGGGAGACAAAGGCCGTGGTGCCCAGAGCCCAGCCGGCAAAGCCCCGGACATGCTTTCCCTTGACAAAGGGCAGCAACACGGCCATGTCCGCGAAGATCGAGGTCCTTGCCACAAACAGCATGGCGCCTTGGAGGGTTTGGGAAAAGCCATGGTAGAACAGGGGCTCCAAGTTGGCGGGGTCGAACCGAAAGGCCACAATGCCAAAGACGATCCCGGTGCCAACCAGCAGAATGGCAAATACGCACACGGCGCACCTGGCCACGGTCTCGATGCCCCGGAAAGCCCCATACAGGGCCACGCCCAGAATGGCCGCGATGGTCAGCGCCGCGGAGAAATCCACGTCCACCGTATCCAGCAGAAAAATCTGAAACAGGCCCAGCGACGCCCCGTTGCTCACCACAAAGTAGGCGATATAGGCCGCAGGCACCAGCTTGCCTCCTTTGCCCCAGGCGGCTTGGGCGGCGTCCCCCACAGTCATGCCGGGATAGCTTTTTTGCAGGCTCCACACCGGCCAGGCAATGAGAAAGGCCGCACCCATGGCCAGCCCATAGGAAACTATGGCTTCCCCCATATTTTCACCGCCTAAAAATCCGGCGTTCAGGGCGATGGTCACCACCGCCCGGGAGACAAACATGGTGATAAAAAATTGGGCGGAGGTGATCTTGTGCTTTACAGAATCCACGGCGCTGCTCCTTTCTGAATGGTTTCTTTTGGGGAGTTAGTCCCCCTGCGTCTCCTCTGCACCGGGCATGTCCTGCACCTTCGCGTTCCAGCGGGACAGCTTCCGCCAGCTTTCCCGGCCAATCACGTCCCGCCGCACCAGTTTTTTGTTAAAGGGGGACACCGGCGCAAGCAGCGGCACACCAAAGCTCATAGTGCCACACAGGTTCACCAGCAGCAGGGAAAAGCCGATCATCACGCCCCACACGCCGAAAAAGCCTCCTGCCAGCAGAAATCCCAGCCGCAGCAGGGCCAAGGGCTCGTAAAGCCGGGGCACGGCGTAGCCCGCAATGGCCGTTAAGGCCACCACCAGCAGGGACGGAGCACTCACCAGTCCCGCCGAAACCGCTGTGTCCCCCAGCACCAGGCCGCCCACAATGCTCACCGTGGCGCTCAAGGACCGGGGAGCCCGCAGCCCCGCTTCTCGCAGGATCTCGTACATAAAATAGAGCAGCAGCGTTTCCGCCATTACCGGAAGGGGAGTTTCCGCCTGGGCCTGGGCGATCTTCAGCATCAGGCTTTCCGGCAGCAGTTCCGGGTGGTGGGAAGCAACGGCCACATACAGCCCGGGCAGCAGAGCGCTGACAAAGAAGGAAATGTATTTCAGCCACCGGATAAAAGCCCCGTAAAAGGGGCGGGTCAAATAGTCGTCCAGAGTCTGGAAATTTTCCACGAACAAAAAGGGCGTCAGCAGCACGCTGGGCGTACCCTCCATCAGAATGGCCACCCGGCCTTCCTCGATTTTTCCGCAGACCACGTCGGGCCGCTCAGTGATCCCCACCCCGCTGAACAGGCTGCCTTTTTCCAGAAAGCTTGTGAGATATCCGGCCCCCAGCGCCGTTTTCAAGTCGCATTTTTGAAGCTTTTCCTTCACCTGCTTAAGGATCTCCGGCGAGGCCACCCCCTCCAAATAGCAGAGGGCCAAGGGCGTCCTGCTGCGGGTACCCACTTCCAGCTTCTCAAATTTCAGGGCGGTGTTCTTCATTCTCCGCCGGATCATGGACATATTGTTCTGATAGCTTTCGGTAAAGCCGTCCTTGGCGCCCCGCTGCATCACCTCATTCTGCGGCTCCTCTGGCCCCCGGCTCTCAAAGCCCTGCACGCCGAAGACCAGGGCCTCTCCGCAGCCGTCTACGCAGAGCACCGCAAAGCCGCTCATCAGCAGTACCAGCAGCTGGTCCATTCTGTTTTCCCGCTTTTGCTCCATGGTGCCCAGCACCGTTTCCTCAATGGGCTTTAGCCGGTCCTCAGCTTTATCCAGCCCTTTCAGGGAAGCGCCCATCAAAGGGTTCAAGATGCTCAGGGTGATATTCTGCTTGCTCACCAGGCCGTCCAGGCCGAACAGCGCGGCTTTCACTCCGGAAAGCTCCATATCTCTGGCCATAAAATCCATGGCGTTTTTAAATTCCGACTGAAAAAAACGCTTGTTCTGTTCCAGCTGTACCGACACCAGCTTCAAGGCATTTCTCCCCTTTCCGGCTTTTTGGCTATTCTTTCCGCCCCTGGGGAATTTATGCGGAACTTTCAGGAAGAATAAACGGCAGCAATTAAAACAAGGAGGAGCCTATGCTTATCTCTCTTTTTCGCACCCTTGTGATGTATATCGCCATTCTTGCCGCCGTGCGCATTATGGGCAAACGGCAGATCAGCCAGCTGCAGACTTCCGAACTGGTGGTGACCCTGCTGATCTCTGAGCTGGCGGTACTGCCCATTCAAGAGCATGACGAGCCCCTGTGGAACGGGCTTGTACCCATGCTGGCCCTGGTGGCCTGCGAGCTCTTAATGTCCTTGGGCATGCTGAAAAGCGGCCGTTTCCGCCAGCTGGTGTGCGGCAAGCCCATTCTGGTCATTGAAAAGGGCAAAATCCTTCAACGGCAGATGCGCCGCCTGCGCATCAGCACCGAGGACCTTTTTGCCCAGCTGCGCATCAACGGCATCTTCTATTTGGAAGAGGTGGATTATGCCATCGTAGAGACCAACGGCACCTTAAGCGTCACCCGCCGTCCCCAGGACGATTTTCTCACCCCCAAGCAGGCCGGCGTTAAGGTAAAGCCCGAACCCTTGGAAGTGGTGGTGATCAGCGACGGCGAAATCGCCCGCCACTCCCTGGAGCTCTGCCGGAAAGACTCCGCCTGGGTGGAACAGAAGCTGAAAGAGGCGGGCCTTACCCTGTCCCAGGTCTTTTTGATGACGGTCCGAATGGACGAAAGCTTCAGAATTATAAAAAAGGACAAAGAAAAGGCGGGGCTTTAAGGGCCCGGCACTGCAAACCGCACTGCCGGCGCGCCCAAAAGCTCCGCCCGAACGTCCCGTTTTAAAAAATTAGTTGACGCCTTTGCTGTTGATGATTTTGGAAAGCTCTTCCATAAAGCTGTCGATGTCCTTGAACTGGCGGTACACCGAAGCGAACCGCACATAGGCCACCTCGTCCACGGTCTTCAGCTTTTCCATGGCATAGGTGCCAATGCGCTGGGAGGACACCTCCCGATCCAGGGAATTCTGAAGCAGGGTCTCGATCTCGTCCACAATGTGCTCCAGGGTATCCACAGACACCGGCCGGTTGGCGCAGGCCCGGATCATACCGTTTAAGAGCTTGCTCCGGTCGAAGGTCTCCCGGGACTTGTCCTTCTTGATGACCACGATGGGGACGTTTTCAATGACCTCATATGTGGTAAAGCGCTTGCCGCACTTCAGGCACTCGCGCCGGCGGCGGATCCGCTCTCCCTCGTCAGTGGGCCGCGAATCGATCACGCGGCTTTCCGTATACCCGCAAAATGGACATTTCACGTTTCATAACCTCCTCAAAGATACATGAAAGCTGTACTGAGAAATTATCTACCACATATTGTAGCCGCATTGGCGCAAAAAAGCAAGAGAAGCGTCAAAAAAAGTCTCCCATTCCCTCCCCTTGCGGAAATTGCCGGTTTCAAGTATAATAAATTTTATAGCTTCTCTTTGCCAACATAGACTTTTGTAAGGAAACATATCATGGCTATCTTAACGGTAAACAACATCACCCAGAGCTTTGGCGAGACCACCATTTTGGAGGGTGTCACCTTTGAAATGCAGAAGGGCGAGCGCATTGGCCTGGTGGGCGTAAACGGCAGCGGCAAAACCACCCTGTTCAAGGTGCTCACCGGGGAATACACCCCCGACACGGGCAGCGTGGTTTTCAGCCGGGAGACCGCGCCGGGCTATATGGAACAGCACGTGTGCCGGGATTTTCACAAGACCGCCTTTGAGGAAGTTATGACCGTCTTTTCTCCCCTGCTGAAAATGGAGCGGGAGCTGGAAGATCTGTCGGCCCTGCTGTCCCAAAACCCGCCGGAGGAGGAGCTGGAAAAGCTGATTCTCCGTCAGAACGAGCTTAACGACCGCTTTGTGGACCAGGGAGGTCTCACCTGCCGGTCCCGGGCCCGCAGCGCCCTGATGGGCCTGGGCTTTACGGAGGAGCAGCTCCATCACCGGGTGGGGGTTTTAAGCGGCGGCCAGAAGGCCAAGCTGCAGCTGGCCAAAATGCTGCTGGGCGGCGCCAACCTGCTTTTGCTGGACGAGCCCACCAACCACCTGGACATCACCTCTGTGGAATGGCTGGAAGACTTTTTAAAGAACTACGGCGGCTCTTACATCGTCATTTCCCACGACCGGTATTTTCTGGACAAGGTCACCACCCGCACCCTGGAGCTGCAGGGCACTCATCTGGATTCCTACAAGGGGAACTACACCCGCTATCTGGCCCTGAAGGAGGAGAAGCGCCTGGCCGCGGAGCGGGTCTATGAAAACACCCGGAAGGAGATCCACCG
>CAZBDS010000079.1:0-812 GCA_964490735.1 uncultured Acutalibacter sp.
GCACCGCTGCCGATGTGCTGGAAGGCAAGCGTGTGGATTCCATCGACTACACGGAAGTCCGCGGCACCGAAGGCTTTAAAGAGGCCGTTTACAAGGTGGCCGGCATGGACGTGAAGGTCGCTGTTGTCAGCGGCCTGAAGAACGCCGACGCCCTGCTGAAAAAGGTCCGTTCCGGCGAGGCCGATTACCAGTTCATCGAGGTCATGTGCTGCCCCGGCGGCTGTGTCAACGGCGGCGGCCAGCCCATTCAGTCCGCCCAGACCTGGGCAGAGACCGACATCAAGGCCCTGCGCGCCAAGGCTCTGTACGATCAGGACAAGGCTATGCCTCTGCGCAAGAGCCACGACAACCCCGTGGTCCAGAAGTGCTACGAGGAGTTCCTCACCGACGGCCCCGGCGGCCACAAGGCTCACGAGATCCTGCATACCAGCTACGTTAAGCGCGGCAAGTAAGGATTGCTTCCCAACAGCGAGGGCGCCTGTTTTCACAGGCGCCCTTTTTGTGTTACTGATCTTTTACCTTTGTTTCCGCTTTGTCACGAAACTGTAACTGCCGCAGTGTTGATTCCTTCAGGTTTTTCCTGTATACTAAAACTATCCTGAAAGAGGAGGGAAAATCCATGAAAAGAACAACTGTTTCCAAAGTCCTTGTTTTTTTGTTGGCGCTTTTGCTTACCCTTTCCCTTGCCGGCTGCGGCGCTTCAGGCTCCAAAAACGGCTATGACTACGATTACGCCGAGAGCCCGACCCAGTCCGCTCCGGGAGAGGCGGGGGATTACGCGGAGAGCACGGATAACGCTCTTTCTCCGGACG
>CAZBDS010000079.1:822-7133 GCA_964490735.1 uncultured Acutalibacter sp.
TGCCCAGACCTCCCGCAAGCTGATCTACAATGCCCACATTTCCGCCGAGACAAAGGAATTTGACAAGGCCAAAGATGAGCTGGACGGCCTGATCACCGAATTTGGCGGCTATATCCAGGCTTCCGACATCTCCGGCCAGGGCTATGAGGAGTCCCGGCAGAGAAGATACCTGGACTATACGATCCGGATCCCCGCCGAATCCTTGCAGGGATTCATGTCCCGAATGGAAGAGATCGTAAACGTGGTGTCCAACTCCATGGATATGGACGATGTCACCGGCGCCTATATCGACGCCGAGGCACGCCGTAATTCCCTGGAAAAAGAAGAGCAGCGCCTGTTGGAGCTGTTGGAGCAGGCCGCTACCGTGGACGAGGTTTTAATGATTGAAGACCGGCTTTCCAACGTGCGCTATGAGATCGAAAGTCTTGCTTCTCAGCTGAAGACCTATGACAATGAGGTGGCCTATTCCACCGTGTATTTCTCTCTGCGGGACGTGACTGAATACACTTCCGGCACTTCCTTTGGCGCCCGCATGGGGGAGGCCTTTTCCGGCGGCTGGGACAGCTTTGTGAACGTGGTCCAGGATCTGCTGATCGCCCTGGTCTGGATGCTGCCCTTCCTGCTGATCTGTGCTGTTGTGGTTTTGGTGATCGTGCTCTGCGTCAAGCGTTCCAACAAAAAACGGCGCGCAAGGTTCCCCGCTCCAATGAGCGTACAGCCGCCCGCTGTACCGCCGGTCGATCCCAAAGACCCTCCCGAGAAGTCTTAATATTCCGGCCCCGCCGAAAATCCGGCGGGGCATTTTCGCGTCCTTCTCCGGCAAAAAGAGGTTTACCGCCGCTCCAAAATGTGGTACAATGAGCGAAAGAATCGGGGATTGTCATGTGCCCACCGCAGGTGGGGTAATGAAAGGAATGCTATGAGAAGTTTTAAGAAAGTGATGAAATGGGTGGGGAAGATCCTGTTCCTTCTTGGCTGCGTCTGGTTTTTGCTGCCCTTTCTTCACGGCGGGTTTGCCCTGGGAGCGGCTTTCGGATTCTGCCTGTGCCTGTGCGGTTTTCTGCTGCTGCATTTTTATGCCGCGCTGACGGAAAAGGGCGGCTGGAAAAAAGCCGTGGTCAGGCTCCTCGCCTCTTTTTATGTGATCGGCTTCGGCTGGATCTTTTATCTCACTTTTTTAATGTTTTCCGCTCAGTTTCACACGCCGCCTGAAAATGCCAACGTCATGGTTCTGGGCTCTCAGGTCTACAGCGCCGAGCGCATGGGCGTCAGCCTCAGCAATCGGGTGGACGCCGCTTACGAGTTTTTGATCAGCCACCCGGAGTCGAAGTGCATCGTCACCGGGGGACAGGGCAGCGACGAGCCCTGCCCGGAGGCCTTGACCGAGCGCAACGCCTTGATCCGTATGGGGATTGAGGAAGACCGGATCTATATGGAGGACCGTTCCCGGAACACCCGGCAGAACACGCAGTTTGCCATGGAGATTGCCAAAGAGCAGGGGCTGAGTACGGAATTTGCCGTGACCACCCAGGGATTTCACATGTACAGGGCCCTAAAGCTGGCGGAAAGCGCGGGTTTTACCGCTTACAGTCTGGTGGCGGAGACGGACCCCATTCTTTTTCCGGAATATTACGGCCGCGAGCTCCTTTCCCTGACGAAATGGCACGCGGAGCGGCTGATTTTGGAATGATCGGAGGAAACCATGACCATTTTACTGAAACGTGCCAGACTGATAGACCCTTCTCAAAACCTGGATCGGATCGGGGATCTTCTCATTCGGGACGGGAAGATCGCGGAGCTGGGAGAAGATCTGTTCTCCCATGCCGCCGGCGCAGATGAGGTCATAGACTGTGAGGGCCTGGTGGCTGCCCCCGGCTTGGTGGACATGCATGTCCACCTGCGGGACCCCGGCCAGACCCACAAGGAAGACGTCTATTCCGCCTGCCGCGCCGCTGCCGCCGGAGGCGTGACCAGTCTGCTCGCCATGCCCAATACCGTACCCCCCATGGATTCCCCGGAGCGGGTCCGGGATTTGCTGGAAAAGGCGAAAACCGCGGACGCCGCCGTATATCCTGCGGCCTGTATTACCAAGGGCCTGGCGGGGGAGGAGCTTACCAATCTGGTGGCCCTGCGGGAAGCGGGCGCCATTGCCTTAAGCGATGATGGAAAGCCCGTAAAAAACACCGCCTGCCTTTTAAAAGCTCTAAAGCGCGCGCCCGGATTGAGAATGACGGTTACCGCCCACTGCGAGGACCCCTATCTGGCGGAGGGCGGCATCATGAACGAAGGCGATGTTTCCCGGGAGCTGGGCGTAAAGGGGATTCCCAACGCGGCCGAGGACTGCGGCACCGCCCGGGAGATCGCCGCGGCCGCCTCTGTCGGCGCTCCCGTCCACATCTGCCACGTCAGCACCAAGGGCTCTGTGGACTTGATTCGCGACGCCAAGCGCCGGGGCGTGAAGGTCACGGCCGAAACCTGTCCCCATTATCTGCTGCTGACGGAAGAGCTTCTGCGCAGCCGGGACGCCGACTATCGCATGAATCCGCCCCTGCGTACCGAGGAAGACCGCCTGGCCCTGATCGAAGGGCTGCGGGACGGCACCTTAGACGCCATCTCCACCGATCACGCGCCCCACACGCCGGGGGAAAAAGCCGATTTTCTCAAAGCCCCCAACGGCTCCATCGGCATGGAGACTTCGCTTTCCGCCTCTCTTACGGCTTTGGAGGGAGTTTTATCCCTTGGCCAGGTGATCGAAAAAATGAGCACGGCTCCGGCCCGGATCCTGGGAATCCCCGGGGGAACGCTGCTGCCCGGGGCCAATGCCGATATCGTTCTCTTTGACCCGGAGCTGCGGTGGACAGTGGACGAGCAAAAGCTCCACGGCAAGAGCAAAAACACCCCCTTTAAAGGGATGGCTTTAAAAGGCCGGGTTCTCGCCACATTCTTCCGTGGCCGCAGGGTCTACAGCCAGGGCCTTGAAAACCGCTGAAACTATAGTGTAAAACAGAAAGGAATGTGCCGCATATGTCAATGGACAGACTGCTTGAAAAGATCGTGGAGCTCCAGAACCCCACCGTGGCAGGGCTGGACCCCAAGCTCAGCTATATCCCCGCCCCAATCCGGGAGGAAAGTTATCGGAAGTACGGCAAAACCCTGGAAGGTGCCGCTGACGCGCTGCTCACTTTTAACAAGGGCCTCATCGACGCCCTGTGCGATGTTGTCCCGGCGGTAAAGCCCCAGGCTGCCTACTACGAAATGTACGGCTGGCAGGGGGTAAAAACTTTGACGGAGACCATCGCCTATGCCAAAGGCATGTTCGTCATCACCGACGGCAAGCGCAACGATATCGGCGCTACCATGCAGGCCTATGCCGCCGCCCACCTGGGCCGTACCGACGTGGAGGAGGAGACCCTGGAAGCTTTCGGAGCCGACGCTCTCACGGTCAACGGTTATCTGGGCTCCGATGGTATCAACCCCCTTCTGGAAGTCTGCAAGGCGGAGGACAAAGGCATTTTTGTGCTGGCGAAGACCTCCAACCCCTCCTCCGGGGAATTGCAGGACCGGACCCTTTCCTCCGGCGAGACCATTTACCGGGCCATGGGCGACAGGTGCGAAGCCTGGGGAGAAGAGCTTCCCGGAAAGTACGGCTATTCCGGCGTGGGCGCTGTGGTGGGAGCCACCTATCCCGCCCAACTGGGCGAATTGAGAAAAGCCCTGCCCCATACCTTCTTTCTGGTGCCGGGCTACGGGGCCCAGGGGGGCGCTGCGGACGATGTTGCCCCGGCCTTTGATGAGAACGGCCTTGGCGGCATTGTCAATTCCTCCCGGGGGATCATGTGCGCCTGGCAAAAGGAAAACTGTGTGCCGGAGGACTACGCCCTGGCCGCCCGCCGGGAAGCCATTCGCATGAGAGATGAGATCACCGCTCGGATCGGGCAGATCCGGCTTCCCTGAGGAAAGGGAGGAAGAAAATGAGCGGAATTGTTTTGAAAAAGCCCACCGAAGAATATGCGGAGCAGATCATGGCCTACCGCCGGGAGTTCTTGGAAGCCGGCGGCGAAATGGCCGGCTGTTGCGGTCTGCATAAGTTTGAGAGCTTTGAAGAATGGTTTGCCAAGGTGAAAAACCTCAGCACCCCTGAGACTTGTCCCCGGGATCATGCTCCTGACACCCAGTTTATTGCCGTGCGGGAAAGCGACAATAAGCTTATCGGCATGATCGACCTGCGCCACCATATCGACCACCCGGTCCTGTCCCTGTTTGGCGGGCATATCGGCTACAGTGTCCGCCCCGGCGAGCGCTGGAAGGGCTACGCGAAGGAAATGCTTCGCCAGTGCCTGGAAAAGGCCCGGGAGCGGGGCCTCCATTGGGTGATGGTTTCCTGCAACGATCACAATCCCGGCAGTGAGAGGACCATTCTTGCAAACGGCGGCGTGCTCCAACGGGAGACCTTCGTGCCGGAAGAAAACGAGACCATGAAAATTTTCTGGATCGAATTGAAGTAAAGGGGAACGGCCCATGAAATACGATTCCAAGATCGGTAAGCTGGTCAAAGCGGACAAGCTTACCTCCGATGTGTACGATTTTACCCTGTCCTGCCCGGAGCTGGCCCGAAAAGCGGTTCCCGGCCAGTTCGCCCAGATCCGTCTGCCGGGACATACTCTGCGCCGCCCCATCTCTATCTGCGGTATAGATAGGGAAAATGGAACCCTTCGCTTTGTGTTCCAGATCCGGGGGCAGGGCACGGCAGAGCTGGCGGAGTTTTCCGCCGGAGACGAGCTCGAGATTCTGGCTCCCCTGGGCCACGGGTTTCCCATCGACCCCACAAAGCGGACGCTGCTGGTGGGCGGCGGTATCGGTGTGCCGCCCCTGTTGGGCTGCGCTAGGGCTTTAGGAGAAAACGCCGTGGCGGTTTTGGGATTCCGCAATCGGGAGGCCGTCATTTTAGAGCGGGACTTCAAGGCGGCGGGGGCGAAAACCCTCATCGCCACCGACGACGGCAGCTACGGCTTTCACGGCCTTGTCACCCAGCTCGCCCAGGGGGAGGACTTTGAAACGGTGTTCGCCTGCGGCCCGGCCCCCATGCTGAAGGCTGTCCGGGCCCTGGCCGAAGAAAAAGGTGCCGCCTGTTTCCTCTCGCTAGAAGAGCGCATGGCCTGCGGGATTGGCGCCTGCCTGGGCTGCGCCGTGGCCCTGCGCGGAGAAGACGGCGAACAGTATTTCGGCCATGTCTGCAAAGACGGGCCGGTGTTCAGCGCCGAAAAAGTGACCTTATAAACGCTGCGGGAAAAGGGGAGAATAAGCCATGATCATGCTGTGTTCCAACGGTCTTACCAGCTTCGAGCTGCTGGAAGAGGCCAAAAAGCACTGCCGGGGAGCCAAAAGGGCCGCTCTGGTGGTGACGGCGGATCCCAAATATAAAGAAAAGAACTACCACGTGGAGCGCGGACTAAAGGAGCTTTCGTTCCTGGGACTGGAAGCGGAGCTTTTTGATTTTGACGCCCAGCCCGCCGAACAGCTTGCCGTTTACGATGTGGTAGTGCTGATGGGGGGGAACCCCTACTATCTGCTCCACTCCATCCGTGCCCATCACGGAGAGTCCCCTCTGCGGGCTGTGGCGGAGCGGGGCCTGCTCATCGGTTGGAGCGCCGGGGCCCTGGTACTGGGGCCCACCATCGCGCTGATCGATTTGTACCGCCCCCAGCTCAATTTTATGGGACTTACTGACCTGACCGGTTTGGGCTTTACCGATGTACAGCTTATGCCTCACTGCAATAGGGAAGATCCCCAAAAGGCGCTGGAATACCGGCTGCAGACCGGCGGCAATGTGGTCTGCCTGAAAGACGGGGAAGGGATCGTGCTGGAGGAAAGCCTTCGAAAGGTCTCGTCCAGGCTGGGCGTTTCTGTGGCCGGGGTGGACTTTACAAATCCCCTCATCGCCGCCTCCGGAACCTTCGGTTTCGGCCGGGAATACAGCGAATTTTATCCCCTGTCTGTGCTGGGCGGGATCTCCTGCAAGGGCACTACCCTTAAAGAGCGTCCGGGCAATCCGCCCCCCAGGGTGACGGAAGCCCCCGGCGGTATGCTCAATGCCGTGGGCCTGCAGAATCCCGGCGTAGATCACTTTATCGAGTTCGATTTGCCCTGGCTTTCAAAGCAGGGGACAAAGATCATTGCCAACGTGGCCGGAAACGCCCCGGAGGATTACTGCCAGACCGTGGAAAAGCTGAACGATACAGCCGTCGATATGGTGGAGCTGAACATTTCCTGCCCCAACGTCAAGCAGGGGGGCGTGCAGTTCGGCACTACCT
>CAZBDS010000080.1:0-7104 GCA_964490735.1 uncultured Acutalibacter sp.
TGGCGGCCATAAAAAGGACATAGACAAGCTTTGCGGGCTTTTTGAACACGTCCTTGATTTGATTTTTCAGCTTGACCGCAGTTAAGTAAACGAGAGGGCTTTTCACTGTGCGCCGCCCTCCTTTTCGGTTCCTTCCGTGATCTCAAAGAACAGTTCCTCCAGCGTTTTGCCGTCGTCTGTTCCGTTTACCTTGGTCGCCGCGAACCGGCCGTTCATCATAATGTTCGCCACGTCCCAGTAATCCTCTACGCTGTCGATCATATGCGTGCTGATTAGTACGGAAACGCCGTCGTCCTTCAGCTCTCTGAAAATCGTTTTCAATTCTTTGATGGCGTGCGGGTCAAGGCCGACCAAAGGCTCGTCGAATACCGCGACGCGCGGCTTGTGCGCCAATGCGCAGCAGATGGAGAGCTTTTGCTGCATTCCCTTGGAAAGCTCCTTGCCCAGCTTATCCTTCTTATCGGCCAGCTCCAGCCGCTCTAAAAGCTGCTCGGTATAGGCCTCGTCCGTAACCTTGTAGGCCCGGCGGACGAATTCCAGGTGCTCCGCCACGGTGAGCAGATCGTACACCGCGGGCATTTCGGGAATATATCCCAGCTGGCGCTTGGCTTCCAGGCTGGTGTTTTCATATCCGCCGATCTCAATGCGGCCCGTAAAGCGCAGCAGCCCGGCAATACACTTGATAATGGTGGATTTGCCGGCGCCGTTGGGCCCCAGAAGGATCCCGATTTGTCCGTCGCCCACGGCAAAGCTGATATTGTCGTTGGCAAGATTTTTTCCGTATTTTTTTGTGACACCGCTGATTGATAGCATGTTGTGTCCTCTCCTTCAAAAATTTTCGGCTTCCATTTTACAGCGCCGTGCCCCTATTTGCAATGACCCGGGGCCAATTGTAAGATTTTTGTCAAAACCGGCGAGTAAAAGAATAACACAAAAGTATTCTAATGTCAACATATGTGTTCTAACGGCTGCGCTTTTTAGGCTACTCTAAGGGGGTAGAGGTGATACGATGAGCGAAATGCAGTTGGACCCCGTGCTGGTGGGCAGGGTGATTGCCGGATACCGGACGGAAAGGGGCATGACCCAGGAGGTGCTCAGCGGCCTGTCGAACATCGGCAGGACTCATTTAAGCGCCATTGAGCGCGGGGAACGAAAGCCGACGCTGGAAACCCTGTACCGGATCAGCCTGGCTCTGGGGGTAAAAATGAGCGAGATCGTGGCGGCCATCGAAAAAGAAATGGTATGAGAGCGCGAAAACAATTTTTTCTGGACAGGATAAAGCGGGAAGGGTATAATAAAAAAGATTTATTGACAAAAGAAAGGACGAACGTATATGGAACTGAAACAGGGTATCGAGTATGTAGGCGTGCTGGACCGTGACCTGCGGGTCTTTGACATCATCATGGAGACGGAATTCGGCACCACCTATAATTCCTATGTGGTGAAAGGCAGTGAAAAGACCGCCCTCATTGAGACCGCCAAGGCCAAGTTCTGGGACGAATACCTGGGAAAGATCCGGGCCGTCGTGGACGTGGCGAAAATCGATTATCTGGTGCTGGACCACACCGAGCCCGATCACGCCGGCAGCGCCGCCAAGCTGCTGGAACTGAACCCGGATATCGAGGTGATCGCCACCTCGGGCGCCATCAATTTCCTTTCCCAGATCGTGAACAAGCCCTTCAAATCCCGGGCGGTCAAAGAAGGGGAAGAGATCGACCTTGGGGGAAAGACCCTGCGGTTTATGATCGTGCCCAACCTCCATTGGCCGGACACCATGTACACCTATCTTCCCGAAGACAAGGTGCTGTTTACCTGCGATTCCTTCGGCTCCCACTATTGCTGCGAGGGCATTCTCCGCAGCAAGGTGGAAAATGAGGAGGGCTACCTCCGGGCCGCCAAATACTATTTCGACAATATCCTGGGGCCCTTTAAGCCCTTTATGAATAAGGCTCTCGACCGGGTGGAGGCCATGGACATCGACATGATCTGCCCCGGCCACGGCCCTGTGCTGGATACGGGCCTGCAGGATTTCTATAAGACCTATCGGGAGTGGAGCAAAATTGAGAACCCCAACAAAGAAAAGACCGTGGTGATGGCCTACGTTACCGCCTACGGCTACACCGGCATGATGGCACAGGCCATTGCCGAGGGGATCCGCTCCCGGGGCGTGATTGTCAAGTCCTTTGATCTGGTCACCGATGACTGCTCCGGCCTTTCCGCCGAGCTGCTCCATGCCGACGGCATTCTGCTGGGCTCTCCCACGATCCTGGGCGACGCTTTAAAGCCCATTTACGACCTTTCCACCACGATGCTCCCCACCATTCACGGCGGCAAGCAGGCGGCAGCCTTCGGCTCTTATGGCTGGAGCGGCGAGGCCGTGCCCAACCTGACCCAGCGCCTGCAGCAGCTGAAAATGAAGGTTTCCGACGGCCTGCGGCTGCGCTTTATGCCGAGTGGCGAAGAGCTGGAGCAGTGCAGGGCCTTCGGCGAGGAGTTTGCCGCCAAGGTAAAGGGCTGAGCCTCCGGTATAATTTCGGCTTTTTTCCGCATACTGCTGTCAGACCTCTTAGGAGAAAGGAAGGACAGCTATGCAGGAAAAGGACCTGGAAAAGATGGACCGCGAAGCCCGGGAATATTTCGATTCCCTCCCGCCGATGATGCAGGCTACCGTCATGCAGAGCGGCGTGACCATGACCACCAAGGAACAGCTGGAAACCTATTGCAAGAACACCCTGGAAAAGGGCGCACAGCAGTAAAAAAGGAACTCCCGGGAAAACAAATTCCCGGGAGTTCCTTTTGCTGTTTTCAGACATTGTCCCACCGGCTCATGTTCCGGCGGTGTTTTTCCAGATAGATCTGCTCCACTTCCTCCGGGGTAATGGAGTAGCACAAAAGCATATCGTTTAAGTACATCATGGTGTCGCAGAATTCCTCGATGAAATGGCGGCGAATGGCTTCATCGTTCATAATGGCGTCATCACCGTCTTTTTTGATGATGTCCGCTGTTTCGCCGGCTTCTATGATGGCCCACAGCATGTTATCCCGCCCCTTTTGGGGGCTCAGGCCGCCCCATATGTCCCGATAGTGCTCCCGCAGTTCCTTTTGTATTTTCTGCATTTCCTCAAACCCAAACCGGCTCATGATGAAACCTCCTTAATTTGACTCCGCTAAAAGGTCGGAAGGCTCTAGCTCTTTTTTGCGGAGAATTTGTACCAATAGAAATGTGCGCACGGCGCTCCGGCTTTAGGAGCCCGCTTTGCGGATCCGGGGCATTTCCGCCATTCGAAGGGTGGTGCAGCCATAGGGGACAAGGCGTTTTTCCACGGGCTCCCCGACGGGTTCCAGGGATTCCGGCTTCTCCCTGCACATTCCGTCCTCTTTTTTCCAGGTAAGGGGGAACATTTCCATCTCCATCGCAATGGGCGGGTTTTCCCGGTCAAAGGGCAGCTCGGGCAGCGGGTTGTACACCATTTCCCCTGGCTCCGAGCCAAAGCCAAAGGCCCAGTCCGACCGGGGCCGGATGGCGTAATCGCAATAGGGGAACTTCCGCTCAACCCCGTCCTTTTCGTACTCGATTTTCTCGTAGTCCGCCTCGATGGGCAGGGCGTAAAACAATGGCCCCCGCCGCAGGGCCTCCATTCCACTGGGGCGCTTTACAAATTCAGCCTGGAATTGGAAGGTGATTTCCAGCTCCTCTTCCTTTTCCCACAGCTTCTCTATCGTGAAAAACTTGCCCGGTTCCGCCTGGATAATTTCTGTGCCCATCCGAATCCTAGCCCCTTGGGCAAAGCCCGGGATCCGCAGGGAAAGGGCAAAGGAAACCGGTTCCTCCGGGGTTATCCGCAGCCGCACGCTGTCCCGGAAGGGATACTCTGTCTCCACCGCAAGGGCTGTGTTCTTTCCATTGACTGCGGTCTGCACCTTTACAGGCACAATGGCCGTCACAGCCAGGCCCCCGGCACTCCTCATGACAGACGCCAGCGCCAGTTTCGGCCAGCCCTGGTTGAAGTTTGCCGTGCAGCAGCCAAAGTTTGGTTCCAGCCCAAAGGTGTGGGATTCCCCGCCGTTGGAGTTGAAGGGAACCTTCTCCTCGGGGATTTTTGTGCATTCCACCTGATTGGTCATCTGCACGTATTGATGGGTCCACATATCCGCGCTGACCGTGGTTGCCAGGCCGTTGAAGGCCGTCTGTTCCAGCAGATCCCCCCAGAAGGGGTTCCCGCCAATGGAGAGAAGCTCCTCGTAGGAGTACATGGCCTCCACAACGCTGCAGCACTCGCTGCCCTGAAGAGGGCTTGTGCCCGAGAGGCACTCGTCCCCGGTAAAATGCCCAATGGCCATGCCGTGCTCGCGAATCAGCTTTTTGTAAAAATCCAGGGCAAAGGCGTCCGGGTCCTCCCCGGTGAGAAGGCTCATCTCCGCTCTGGATTTCAGAGCCATTGCCACATTGACCACATGGTTCAGAAACGTCCAATAGGAATGGGCCCGAGGCTTTTGGAAAGAGAGGTTTTTATAGAGCTTTTCATAGTTGATGCCGCAGCCCTCAAGCACATAGGCCAGCTCCTCCTGCCAGGGCTCGGGCCTGCGCTCATGGAGCCACACCAGCGGGATCATGCACTCGAACCAGCGGGCCGCGCCCCAGCCAAACAGGGTCTTTTCGCTGATGTGGGAAAGCAGCTGCCGCAAAGCCCTGTACACCGCCTGTTCCACACGGGTATCTCCGCTGCACTCCTGGTAAACGACCAAAACCTTACAGATCAGAAAAGCGGCCCATATGTCATAGCCTGCCCGCTCTTCCGGGGCGCAGGGGCAGATCCAGCCGTCCTCCTGCTGCCCGGCGAGAATACCGTCAATATAGCGCTTGGCCCGCTCTTTTAAATCTTCGTCCTCTAAAAGCCAGGCCAGGGGGATAAAGCCGTCCAGCCAGTAGGGCACCCGTTCCCAGCCGTCTCGATCGCCGCCGATCCACTTGCTGTCCCGAATGTCCGGCCATATCTTGTCTAAATGTCCGGAAAGCCCCCGGGCCTGGGCAAGCAGCTGCCGTTTCAGCCAGCCCTCTGGCCGGATATCCTTGGGGTTCAGATACGTGAATTTCCGGTGCTTCCATTTTGCCGCGCTTTCTGTCATGGCCATAGCAGTCCCTTTCTGTTTCACGAGGGAACACGAAGGTTCCCGGGCTTTGAATTTGTCCCATAGTATAGCATGAAGAAGGAGGGTTTGTCCATTCTTTTTCCAGGGGGCAAAAAAGGGAACAGGCGTAAAGCCCGCTCCCTTGTGCGCTCAGTTTTAAGTTTTGCCAGTCTCCTTCTGCTTTTCGGAGGCAGGCTCCTTTAGGTTTTTCCGGGCCCAGCAGAGGAAGGTGATGGTGGTGATAATCCCCGCCAGAATATCCGCGATGGACTCGGCCACAAACACGCCGAAAAGCTTGTTTTCCAGAAAGAGCGGTAAAATATAGATTAGGGGGATCAGCAGTATCACCTTTCGCAGTACCGCCAAAAGCAGAGACACTTTGGACTGGCCCAATGCCAGGAAAGAATGCTGGAACCCGCCCTGTGCTCCGGAAGCAAAGCAGCCGAACATAAAGATCCTGGTGGCCCAGACCGCCGTTTGCATCAGCTCGGGGTCATTGGTGAAAATACCCACAAATACTTGGGGAACCAGCATCAGCGCCAGCCAGAACAAAGTGCTGAAGGTAAGGCTGCAGATCATCAGCAGCCGAATGGATTTCCTGACCCGGTCAAAATTCCTGGCCCCATAATTGAAGCTGGTGATGGGTTGGGCGCCTTGGGCCAGGCCCTGTGTGGGCAGGCTGACCATCTGCAAAACGCTGGCCAGTACCGTGTAAGCGCCTACGGCAATGTCTCCGCCGTATTTCAGCAGGGAGGTGTTCAGCGCCACGCTCAAAATGCATTCTGTGCTCTGCATGATGAAGGGGGAGACGCCCAGTGCCAGAATGGGCAGCAGGATTTCTCCCCGAAGAGGCATGCATTCTCGCTTGATCTTAATTTTGGTTTTCTTGCCGAGAAGGAAAAAGAGCACCCAAACTGCCGAAACGCCCTGAGAAATGATGGTGGCCAGGGCGGCGCCCTGTACGCCCATGTGGAACACAAAGATGAAAAGCGGGTCCAGGGCGATGTTCAGCACGGCTCCGATAATGACCGTGAGCATGCTGGTCATGGCAAATCCCTGGGTGGTGATGAACATGTTCATGCTCAGGGAAATTTGGACAAAGATGGTGCCGCACACGTAAATGCGCAGGTAATCCATGGCGTAGCCGATGGTGTTATCGCTGGCGCCGAAGGCCCGGAGAATAGGTTCGGCGAAAATCAAAAATAAAACCGTGAGCACCGCGGCGATGAGCAGCAGCGCCGTAAAGCAGTTGCCCAGGATCCGTTCGGCTTTTTCCTTGTTTCCCTCTCCCATGGCAATGGCCGCCTGGGGCGCGCCGCCCATACCCACAAGGTAGCTGAAAGCCACCACGATCATGAGGATGGGGAAGGTGACGCCTACGCCTGTCAGCGCGGCGGTGCCGGTTTCGGGAATGCGTCCGATGTAAGCGCGGTCCACGATATTGTACAGCATGTTGACGACCTGGGCCGCAATGGCCGGGACCGCCAGAGAAAACAGAAGCTTTCCGATGCTGCCGGAGCCCAGGTCGGCTCCTGCCTTGTTCGGTTTTGTCTCAGCGTTCATTTATTCGGATTCATCTCTTTCTTTGTTTTCTTCTTCAGGGGGCTCCTTGACGATCAGCAGCCGGGAAAGCCGCTGATCTTCCACCTCCAGCACGGTGATGGTCAGCCTTCCCACCTGGATTTTGGGATATTCCCCTTCCTTGGGAATGCGTCCCAGCTGTTCGGTGACCAGCCCGGCAATGGTGTCGTAATCTCCCTCGGGCAGGCTGACGCCCGTCAGGTCGGAGATCTCGTCAATGGAGGTGGTGCCGTCCACGGTGAATTCGGTTTCGCTGACCTGATGGATCTCTTCTTCTTCGTGGTCATATTCGTCCTGAATGTTGCCGACAATGGATTCCACCAGATCCTCCAGGGTGATGAGCCCGGCCGTACCGCCGTATTCGTCCACTACAATGGCGATCTGCACCTTTCG
>CAZBDS010000081.1:0-7007 GCA_964490735.1 uncultured Acutalibacter sp.
TTATGCAGGAGGCGGGCTCCACCGCCTTTACCACCGGGCTGCGCCTTAGCCTGCTGTTTTTGGTAAGCCTTTACGGCTTTGCCGTCTCCGACCGGAAGGGCCTGTATTTGGGGCTTTACGCGCTGATCGGCAGCTTTTGGCTGCTCCACGCTTTAAACTGCTTCCGGGTGGGCTACGGAAATCCCATAGCCGATGCCGCGGAATACTTGAAGCTGGTGCAGTTCCCCCTGTGGACGGCGGCGTTCCTCACCTTTTTCCGCAGGCGGAGGGAGCTCCGGCTTAGGGTCATCGGGGTGCTGGCCCTGAATTTTGCCATCATTCTGCTGGTGATCGGCCTTTCCTATCTGGTGGGCCGTCCCGTTTACACCTACGACTATCCCGAGAGGAATATTCAGATCGGCGTGATGGGCTGGTTTGGCGTGCACAGCGCCCAAAGCGCCATCGTGTGCATTTTGACGCCGCCCCTGCTGCTGTGGGGGCTGAAGACCGAAAAGCTCTGGGTCTTCTGCCTGTGCAGCCTGGCGGGGCTGGGATTGCTGTTCTTCACCGGCACCCGTCTGTGCTATTACGCGGCGATCCTTATTGCCCTTGCCTTTTTGGCGCTGATTTTAATTTCCAGAAAGCAGCTGTGGTTCTGCGCGCCGCTGCTGGCAGCCCTTGTGTTGCTGGTTGCCTGCCGGGGCTTTTCGCCCATGGCAGAGCGGGCGGCGTCTACTGGCCGTTCGGTGGAGATCTATGGGGCGAAGATCCAGGAGCTTGCCGGGGACGTGGAAAGCACTCCCGGGAAGAAACCCTCGGCGGAGGAGCTGGAAAAAATCGAGACCGTGTACCGGGAGATCTACGGGAAAGAAGGGGTCTTCGGCGAGACCTTGCTGGGGGACCTGATCGACCGGTTCGGCATCGAGCGGGTGATGGAGGAATACGACTACACCCTGGATCCCGCCGTTTTAAACGATGACGTGCGGGGGAGAAAGCTTAAGGCCCTGCACATGATTTGGGAAGAGGAAGACTTCCTCACCCGGCTGCTGGGCTTTGAATACGGGAAGGTCCTGCTGGGCGAAAACAACTACGATCCGGAAAACGATTTTCCGGCCCTGCTCTACTACACGGGCTATCTGGGAACGGCCCTTTACGGGGCGTTCCTGCTGTGGGTGCTGGGGTACGGGGCGGTTCTGTTCTTCCGGAAGTTCCCGGCGCTTTTGACGGCGGAGTTCGGCACGCCGGTGCTGATGACCGGCCTGGCCCTGGGAGCGGCCCTGCTTTCGGGCAACGTGCTGCGGCGGCCCAACGTGTCGGTGTACCTGGCCCTGGGGGCGGCGCTGCTGCTGTTCTGCGGGGGAGAGGCCCCGTCGAAAGCGAAGCTGCGGCCCGGCCACAAGGGAAATCCCGCCGTGTCCACCAAGAAGATATAAAACAGCGAAGTATAGAAACGAGTCCTGCGGAGAAACCAGATGATGAAATCCCTGCGAAACACAATTGAAAAGAAGCTGCCCACCATCGTGCTGGCCATTTTGGTGATCCAGCCGGTTCTGGACGTGCTCTCCTATTTCCTGGGGGAAATGGGCAGCAACGCCCTGTCCACGGCCCTGCGCTTTGTGCTGCTGGCCGTGGTGGCTATGCTGGGCTTTCTTGTAAGCGACCGGAAAAAGCTTTATTTCCTTTTTTACGGCATTGCCGCCCTGTTCTGGATCTGCCACATGGCGAACTGCTTCCGGATCGGCTACAAGTCCATGGTGGCCGACACCGCCAATTTCCTGCGCATTTTGAATTTTCCCATCTTCACCTTGTCCTTTATCACCTTTTTCCAGAAGGGGCCGGGCCTGGGGGAGAAGCTCTGCCTGGGCTTTGCCATCGATTTTGGGGAGGTGCTGCTGTTTACCGCCCTGCCCTGGCTGCTGGGAAAGCCCGTTTACACTTATCGCATTTTACAGATCGGCGTGATGGGCTGGTTTACGGTGCCAAACGCCCAGAGCGCCGTCATCGTGCTGTTGATTCCCTTGACCATACTGTGGGCCTACCGCAGAAAGAGCTACCCGCTGTTTCTCGCCGCCGTGGCGCTGTGCTTCGGGCTGATGTTTTTAACCGGCACCAAGCTGACCTTTTATTCCATCTTTATCATCGCCGGGGCCTTTGCCTTCCTCATGGCCCTAAACCTGAAAAAGAAGTGCTGGCGCTATGTGCTGCCCCTGCTGGCGGTGCCGGTGCTGGTGTTCGCCTTCCGGGAGCAGTCCCCCATGGCCGAGCGGGAACGGCAGTCCGACACGGCCCTGGACAATTACAGCGCTTTGGTCAGTGCCAGCCTGCAAAACAGCGGGGCGGGAGACGATCTGCTCAGCTCTCTGCGGGACGGCTTTGACGCCACAAAATGCACGCCGGAGGAGCTGGAGGAGGTCCGGCGCAACCTGCTGGGCGTCTATGCCGACCGGGAGGTCTACGGCCCCCTGCTCGAGGGGATCCACCAGCGATTCGGCGTATACAACGTGATCAACGCCTACGACTACACCACCGAGACCCTCACCCTGTCCGATTCCCGGGTGCGCAAGACCATCTTCGCCAAGCTGATGTGGGCGGAAAAGGACTTTACGACCCGCCTTTTCGGCTTTGAATACAGCGACATGCTGGTGGGGGAGGACACCTACGACCTGGAAAACGATTTCCCGGCGGTGTTCTACTTCTGCGGGTATATCGGCTTCGGGCTCTACATGGTCTTTTTCGGCTACCTGTTCTTTATTCTGCTGCGGGCTTTTTTCCGGGACGTGGGGGCCTGCGTGCTGGAGCGCAAGGGCATGCCGGGCAACCCCTTCAAAAAGGGCTTCGGCTCCTTCTGGCAGGGGGTGGGGCGCTTCCTCACCGTGGAGATGGGCGCCGTGGGCATGACTTTCCTGCTTGCCACCATCGCGGCCCAGATCTCCGCCAACGTCCTGCGCCGTCCCAACGTGACGGTGTATTTCGCCGTGACGGCGGCCTATATGTACCATCTGGCGGTGGACCTGCGCCGGAAGGAACGGCCCCACGATCTGAGCGGCGGGTTTTAGCCTTGGCGGGGCCGGGGTTGACAAACGGCGTCGGGACGGGTACAATAAGGGTCGAAAAATGAAATTAGGGGTGCAAACGGGGACGGCGTGTTTCGCTGCCTCCGGGGAGCGGCCGGGCTTATGCGCGGCGCGCTTTATGCTGAGAGGAGCTTCGAGCTTAAACCCTGGAACCTGATGCGGATAATACCGACGTAGGAAGCATTTCATGAAATAGCCCGGGAAAGCTTGGCGGTGCAGCCCTTTGCGTCCCCCGGGATACGGATGTGTGCTATGCCATTTGGAGATTATCCAAATGGCATTTTTTCATTTTTCAAAAAATTCTGCAAGCTCGAAAACAAAGAAGGGAAGAATGAAAATGCAAGCCACAACTTTAAACAAGAGTACGAAAAACCTGGTGCTGGGCGGCCTGATGGTGGCCATGAGCACCGCGCTGTCCTTTTTAAAGCTCTTCGACCTGCCCTACGGCGGCTCGGTGACCATCTTCTCCATGCTGCCGGTGATGCTGTTCGGCTATCTCTGCGGCGCCAAGTGGGGCCTGGGAGCGGGCTTTACTTTGAGCGTGCTGCAGCTGCTGTTCGGCCTGGACGCCTTGAAGGGCGTTTCCGGCACCACGGTGGTGGGTTCGATTTTCCTCGATTACTTACTGGCCTTTACGGTGCTGGGCCTGGCAGGGCTTCTGCGCGGCAAGATCAAGCGTGACAGCGTGGCCTTTACCCTGGGCTGCCTGATCGCCGGGCTGCTGCGGTATCTCTGCTCATTTTTGTCCGGATTCATTCTGTGGAGCGAATACGCCACCGCCGACTTCGCGCCCCAGTTCCTGGGCGGCATGAGCGGTACCACCCTGGCGTTTTTCTATTCGCTGCTCTATAACGGCAGCTACATGATCCCGGAGATTGTGCTCACCTGTATCGCCGCGTTCCTGGTGATGCAGTTTGCCGGAAAGCAGCTGATCAAGCTGGCCGGAGAATAAAGGGCGGCAAGGCTTCGCCGCTTTTCGAAAGCGCTCTTTTTGCGCAAATGGAAGTGTTCCGCTTTTCATGGGTTTTGCCCGTTTGCGCAAAGATTTTAAGAAAACGAAGTTTTCTTAAAATCTTCTCGCGCAGAAGGGGGCTGCATCAAAGGCCCTTATTTCAATGTGCGAAACGAAAAAGGTGGGAGTGAGCCTGTGCCGGCAGCACACAAGCTGCGAACCGACGAGCCGGCAGGCGAGACTGCTGACGGGAAAGAATAGTGGGGGCAAAACCGGGCATTCTAAAGGTGTAAAACACCGTTTTACAAATCCTTTCAGAATGAGGTGCCTTATGAAAAACAAGTTGGAATGCCAGGTCACTACTTGTGCGCATTACTGCGACAACTATTGCTGCCTGCCCGGGATCCAGGTGGACGGCCCCGCCGCCCAGGAATGCTGCCAGACCTGCTGCGACTCTTATGAGGAGCGCGGCAAAAACGGCGGTCAGAATGCCGTCTCCGGCGGGAACACTCCCTCGGCGGACAGCTCCATCGACTGCAGCGCGGAGCACTGTGTGCACAACGAGAACTGCAAGTGCAAAGCGGAGTGCGTGTGCGTGGGCTGCAGCTGCAGCGAGCCCTCCTCCAAAAGCGGCACGGAATGCTGCACCTTCCGGGCCAAGTAACGAAATCAGCAAGAAGGCCCTCTCCCGGCAGGGAGGGGGCCTTTGCTTTTTGCCGGAAAGATGCTATAATTACGGCAAGCGCGATGAGTTGTGATAAAAACGCGTTTCAAAGGATTCCACCCGCTTTGAACCGCGCTGCCGATACCGCAAAATCAAGAGAATAAGGGGAAGGGGGAGATAAGTATGATAAAAAAATTGCTGCTTTCTGTTTTGGCAGTTTGTGCTTTGATCGCGGTGTTTTCCGTCACTGACGAAGAGACGGCTGCCACGAAAGCCCAGCGAACCGCCGCGCAGTGCTTTAGAAGAATTCATTACGGAGATGCTTCCAACCCTGAGGGCCAGACGATCCTGGGCTATTACAAGGATATGCCCATCACGCGGGATCAGGTCGACTATATGCGGGCCATGAATCGGTTCCAGCAGGATCCGGAGGATCCAACCCGGCAAAACCCGGAAATGACAGAACAGGAAGCCGTTTTTGCGGTCGCCCGGGATCTCTTTACAGATGAGAAAGCCAAAGAACAGGGGCTTTATCCTTCCAAGGAAAGGATTGAAGAAATCCGTGCTTCGGAATGGGAATCATTTCAGAAAAACCCGGAAGAGAATCTGAAATTCTGCTCGCAGGTGCGACTTACCCAGGAGCAAATGAACGAATTTATGGTGCAGCTGAAGATCGATAGCATGACGCGAGGCGGTTTCATAGGTCAAAAAGTAGCCGCTCTGGTGATGGGAGAGGAAAACATCGAAGATGAAGCTTTAGCGGAATTGTGCGCGGAATTGAACGATTTTTATTCCGGCGGCGAGGAAAACAACGCCGGTTCTCCCGCGGCACTGATCTCCAAAATTTATGACCGCTATGTGACCTTGCAGATAGGGGACCAGATCACCTATCTGAACAAAGACAGCGGCGCCGCCGCGGAAGCTTACGACTGAAAACTGCCTGGAGGGAACTATGATCCGTTTGCTTGCTTTTGACCTGGACGGCACGTCCATCACCGAACACAAATTTCTTTCCCCGGAGAATCGGGAAGCCCTGATAAAGGCGGGGGAGGCGGGGGTGCTGCTCGTCCCCGCCACCGGCCGCATGCGCGGCTTTCTGCCGGAGGAGATCGCGAGCCTGCCGGGAGTGCGGTACGCCATCACCTCCAACGGGGCAGCGGTGTACGATCTGAAAACGGGGAAAACTCTGCTGGAAAGCCTGATTCCCGTCGAAAAGGCGGAGGAGGTCCGCCGCCTGTTGGAGGGCTACGACCTGTACATCGAATACTACCGGGAGGGCCGGGCCATCACCAAGCGGGGCTTTCCGGAGCTTGCCTTTACCCATTTCGGCATGCCGGAAAGCAAGCGGTATTTTGTGGAGGGGAAGGCCTACTCTTTCGTGGACGATTTCCGGGAGCTGACGGAAGAGGGCGTTTGCCCGGAAAAGATCAACCTGCCCTATCTGCCGGAAGGGGTCCGGCAGGAGCTGTGGGAAAAGCTTACGGTCCTAGGGGGGCTGCGTCTTACGTCCTCCCTGGAAGGGAATATCGAAATAAACGCTGAAAACGCTCACAAAGGGGCGGCCCTGCTGGCGTTGGGAGAACGGCTGGGCATTTCTTCCGGGGAGATTTTTGCCATCGGCGACAACGGCAACGACGTGACCATGCTACAGGCGGCAGGCTGCTCCGTAGCCGTGGCGGACGGCGCCTCCGAAGCCCTGGCCGCCGCTAAATATATCACGGCACCCCACGATCAGAACGGCCTGGCAAAGGCCATTTGGGACTATGTTTTGAGCGGTAAACGCAATTAAAACCGGCCTCTGCCCGTTTATAAGTAAGTAGCAAAAGTCCCGCTTAAGAAGCGGGACTTTCTCTGCCTATTTACCGTGGCTATTCCACCACCAGCACCAGGGTGGTCACGTCGTCCTCGTGGCCGTCGCTGCGGCGCTTCTGTGCTTCTTCCGTAATGCGCTGGGCCAGCAGGTTGGGGTTTTCCTCCTCGTCCCAGCCGAGCACCAGGTCCTCCAGCCATTCGGCGCCGGCGGCCACCACGCCGTCGGACACCATGACGATCACGTCTCCGGCGTTCAGTTCCTTCTGGGTGCAGGCAAACTCCACCTGGGGCATGATGCCCACCGGTACGCTGGAGCCTTCGATCACCTCCACATTCCTGCCCCGCCGGAGGATTGTACAGGCCGCGCCCGCCTTGCGAAATTCAGCCTGGCCGGTAAAGAGGTCCACGCAGGCCACGTCCATCGTGGCCAAAGACTCGTCCCCGGACTTGGCGATGAGGGCGGAGTTTACGGTTTGCAGCATGCTGTCAAAGCCGATACCGGCCTTTAAAAGGCTTTCCGCCATGG
>CAZBDS010000082.1:0-6842 GCA_964490735.1 uncultured Acutalibacter sp.
TGGTGATGGCCATCGGCGAGGACGACTATTACGCCCAGTCCGGCTATGGCATTGAAGACTATTTCGACGGCAGCATGCTCCAGAACCTTCTGGACGAAAATGTGGAGCCCTTTTTTGCCCAGGGCGACTATGACGGAGCTGCCAAGGCGTTTGTGGGCGCAGCCGTTGGCGAGCTGCAAATTTACTATCAGAACTCGAACCAGAATCAGGAGGCCACCCTGGCCAGCCAGGACGAAAGCAGCGTCAATTTCCACAGGAGCGACCTGATAGGAAGACTGTTTTCAGTGCTCCTGCGGGTGGTAGTGGCTGTGATCGTAGTGGCCCTCGTCATCTGCGTTATTAGATCCATGTCCGGCGGTGGCGGCGGTGGGACCGGTGGCGGCGGAGGCGGTTTCTGGCGCGGCATGTTCTGGGGCAGTATGATGGGCAGCCGGCGGAACCGCTGGTACGGTGCGCCTCCCCCGCCGCCTCCTCCGGGAGGTTTTGGCGCTCCCAGAAACCCCGGCGGCTTTGGAGGCTTCGGCGGCGGTTCGCGCGGAGGCTTTTCCGGCGGCGGACGTTCCCATGGCGGCGGCATCGGCCGCAGCGGCGGGTTCTCCCGGGGCGGCGGCAGCAGGGGAGGCGGCGCCGGCAGGCACTGAACCCGGGCGCTTATTGAGGAATGCAAGAGCGGGAAAGCGGAAAGGAAGTTTGCCTGTGAAAAAGTATTTCCTGTTTGATTTGGACGGCACGCTGACCGATACCGGCGAAGGCATTATGAAAAGCGTGCAGCATGCTCTGGCTGCCTTTGGACTGCGGGAGGACTCGGAAGAGAATCTCCGGCGGTTTGTGGGCCCGCCTTTGCACCTGTCCTTTCAGAAATACTATGGCTTTTCCGAGGAGCAGTCTCTGGAGGCTGTGGAGAAATACCGGGAGCGCTACCGGACCAAGGGCGTGTACGAAAGTCCTTTGTATCCCGGCATAAAGGAGCTGCTGGAAGAGCTTTCCCGGCGGGGCTGTTTGTGCCTTGCCACCTCAAAGCCCATTTTCTTCGCGGAGCAGATTTTGAAAATGCGGGAGATCGCGCCATATTTTACGGTGACGGTGGGGGCCAACCTGGACGGCACCATGACCGACAAGGCCCAGGTCATCGGCCAAGTCTTAAAGGAGCTGGGGGACCCTTCCCCGGCGGAAGCGGTGATGATCGGCGACCGGGAGCACGACATTCTGGGGGCAAAGGCAAACGGTCTTGAAACCGTGGGCGTGGGGTACGGCTATGCCCCTCCCGGCGAACTGGAAGCCGCGGGGGCGGATCGCATTGCCGCCACCGTGGAAGAACTGGAAACGCTTTTGCTGTCTATAGCGCGGTGATTTGCAATTAAGAAAGGAAGGGCTTCCCTGCTGGGAGGCCTTCTTTTTTGCACCTTTTCTGCCCGAGCTGGACCTTACAAATTTCTGAACGGCTGGCAAATCCCTTGACAAAAAATCAAAATGATATTATAATGATATCGTTCCAAAGAAAGGTATGGAAAGGAGTAAGATCTATGGAGGACAAAGAGAGGCTTGTAAACAAGTATACGGAAAAGCCGGTAAAGGCGATAAACGGGTTCTGGATGTTGCTCGTGGTGATCCTGGTGTACGCGGCCGGGATTCTCGGCGCCGTCTTCGGGCCCATGAAGCTGGCGGAAGACCAGGTGATTTTGGGGACGTTCCTGCTGGTCGGAGGGATCCTGGTGATAGTGCTGGGCAGCTTCCTGTTTCCGGGATTTAAGGTGCTCAACCCCAACGAAGCCGTGGTGCTGACCCTGTTCGGCAAATATTACGGCACCCTGAAAAAAGACGGCTTTTACTGGGTGAACCCCTTTGCGGTAAGCATCAACCCCGATTCCAAAAGCCGGCTGACCGCCACATCTACCGGCATCAGCTATTCTTTCGGCGGCACGAAGAAAATCTCGCTGAAAACCATGACGCTGAATAACGAAAAGCAGACCGTAAACGACGAGCGGGGCAACCCCATCATTATCGGCACCATCGTCATCTGGCGGGTGACCGATACCACCAAGGCCGTGTTCAACGTACAGAATTATAAGACCTTCTTGTCTACCCAGTGCGATTCCGCCACCCGGAATATCGCCCGGATGTACCCTTATGACCTGATGGACGACAACAGCGAGGGCGAAAAAACCCTGCGCAGCAGCAGCCAGGAGATCGCCGACATGATGAAGAACGACCTGCAGGAGCGGGTCTCCATGGCGGGCCTGGAAATTCTGGAGGTGCGTATCACCAACCTGACCTACGCCCCGGAAATCGCTGCAGCCATGCTCCAGCGGCAGCAGGCCGAGGCCGTGGTAGCCGCCCGGAAGAAGATCGTGGAGGGCGCCGTGGGCATGGTGGAAATGGCCCTGGAGCAGCTGAGCGAGGACGACGTGGTGAACCTGGACGAAGAGCGCAAGGCCCAGATGGTGAGCAACCTGCTGGTGGTGCTCTGCGGCAACAAGGACGCTCAGCCCATCGTAAACAGCGGCAGCATTTACTAAGGCCGGATCCGGCGGAAAGGAGAAGGCCCTGTGAACGACAAGGAAAAGAAGCAGATCCTGCTGCGCATTTCCCCTTCTCTTTGGAAGGAACTGGCCGCCTGGGCGGAAGACGATTTCCGCTCCATCAACGGGCAGATCGAATTTCTGCTGACCGAATGCGTGCGCAAAAGGAAAAAGGGCGCGAATCCCGATCCCGAAAAAAACAAGAACGAATAAAAAATCTCCCTTTGTGCAGGTGTTTGCGCAAAGGGAGATTTCTGGTTAATGGGATTTAAACAGTTGCTTGCCAAAGAATGGCGTTGCTTTCGATCAGGGCGGTGACTCTGCCGCAGTTTTTCAGCCAGGTCAGATAGGAACGCAGGGTGCTGCCCAGCAGAGCGTACTGCTCAAAGCTCATGCGGAGATGGTAGAAGTCGAACAGCTTTGAAAGCATCTCTTCGGCAGTACAGGGGACAGTGCAGAAGGAAACGATTGCATCGCCCAGCTCCAGCACTTTTTCCCGGTTCAGCCGGACCAGCGGGCGGCAGTCGGCGGCCGGGTCCGCGTGAGCGGGGATAAAGAGGGCCGCCTCCATCTGCTCCACCGCGTCCAGGGTGTGCAGGTGGGATTCCACATCGCAAAGGAAGGGAATGCCGTATTTTTCCAATGTGGCGGGGCTGCTGAGGCAGTCCCCCAAAAAGACGATGTTGTCCGGTGTGCGGAAACCTATCATATCAAAAGAATGCCCCGGCAGGGGAAGGGCCTGGATTTCTTTTGGGAAAGCAGGGTCGGAAAAATCGGTGACGGCGCTTTCCCGGGCCAGCAGAAATTTGTGCCGCAGCTCGGGGGGAGGAAATCCGCCGTAAAGAGAAGCGGGTTCCAGCAGCGGACGGCTGATCAGTGCGGCCTCACAGCCGCCGGAAAAGACAGGACAGCCGGTCTGCCCCTGCAAATAGTGGTTGCCGCCAATGTGATCGGCATGAGAATGCGTGTTCAAAATACCCAGCAGGGTCCACCCGTTTTGCTCCAAAATACGCAGGACCTTTTTCCCGGCGTCTTTGTCGTTGCCGCTGTCGATCAGGTAAACACCGTCAGGCGCGGTGCGCACCACGCCGATCTTGGCGGGACAGTCGATATAATAGGTTTGCTCTCCAACGGAAATCAGCTCGTACACAGAGATCATCCTTTCAACAAAATTAAAAATACCAGGTGGGGAAGAGCCGCAGAGCGTTAATATAAGCTTTGTCCGACGGCACGCCGGAAAGGACGGGGAAAAACACGATGAACAGAAGCAGCTGGGCCGCCGTAAAGACCCACAAAAACAGGGAGGCAAGGGGCACTTCTTTGTTCCCCAGCCGCAGCGGTTTAGAACCGGCGGCCGTTTCCGGCAGCTTGCAGAATACCCCCGCCAGGGCGATCACCAGGAAGGGGACCGCGGTGAAATAGTGATAGATGAAAGTGAGGCGGGGTACCAGGATCCAGGGCAGGTAGACCGACAGAAAGCCGCAGAGCACCACGGCGGCCCAGGTCCGCCGTTCCCGGAACCAGAGAAGCCCGGCACAGAGCAGGGCGGGGATTCCCGACCACCACAGCAGCGGGTTCCCCAGGGCGGAAATGGTGCTGTATTGGCCTTGGGCGTTGACGGGATCGCCGGAGAAATACCAGATGGGACGGACCACAAAGGGCCACTCGTACCAGGGCGAGGCAAAGAAGTGCTCGGCCTGCAGCTGGGAGTGATAATAGAACATGGAGGATTGATAGCGCCAGAAGGAGCTCCAGAGCCCGAAGGCATTGTGGGGCAGGGTGGTCAGGGGTAAAAACGACAGGAAGTACAGGCCGAAGGGAATGGCCAGAAAGAACAGGCAGCACCAGGCGCAGAGGATCAGCGTCCGGTTCCGCAGGGGACGCAGATCTTCCCCGGCCGCTTTCCGGTCCCGCAGGGTGAGGAGCAGCTTGCCGAAGAACAGCGCCGCCAGGCCCAGGGCCCCATAGGCCGCCGTCCATTTGGAGGCGATCCCCAGGCCGGTAAAGACGCCGCAGAAAAACAGGGGCACAAGCAGCTTCGGCAGCGGGTCCCGGACGGGATCCCGCCGCAGAAAGACCACCATGGCGTCGTACATCAAAAGAAGGAAAAAGACGGCGTAGGTGTCGATGGTGGCAATGCGGGTCTGGGTAAAGTGCATAAAGTCAAAGGCAAACCACAAAGTGGCCGCGGCGCACAGGGAGGTTTTGCCGAACAGCTGCTTGAGCAGGTGATACAGCACCGGCAGCATCAGCACCCCAAAGAACGTTCCCATAAACCGCCAGCCGAAGGGGTTCATGCCGAACAGCCGGATCCCCAGGGAGATAATGTATTTTCCCAGGGGCGGGTGGGTGTTTTCGTAGGAGTCCAGCCCCAGTATGTTCTCGTAGGCGGCCCGGACATGGTAGATCTCGTCGAAGTAGAAGGAATTTTCATAGGTGGTGTAGAGGGGGGCCGCGTCCTGTTCGTCGGTGAGGACCGCGCCGCCGGGACCCGAAGCGGACAGCTTGGACATGGCCGCCTTGCCTTGCAGCTTTAGGGCGGTCTCATTCAAAACGGAGCTGCCGTCCAGGGCGGTAAGGCGCACATAGGTGGCGGGGGATTCCAGCCGGTAGTGGGCCCAGGTGAACACGTAAGTGCCCCCTTCGGAAAGGTTGGGGCCCTCCGTCCAGCGAAGGCCGTCAACGCTGGTTTCCACCTTAAAATTGACGCCGGCCTTGGACCCGCCGTTTCCCGCCGGCGCAATGCCCGGCAGATAGCAGATCTCGTCGCAGAGAGCCTCTCCCCGCAGGACCACCGATTCCCCCTCAGTGGGGGTCCAGGCGGTCAGGGCCGTCTGACGGTGATCTCCCAGCCGCCAGAAGGCCACCGTGCCGTACAGCAGAGTAACGGCGGCCACTGCCAGCAGATCCCACCGGGTCAGGCGGCTGTTCACCGGGGCGGGCGGAGCCCAGATTCGTTTGGGCTTTTGGGGAGGAAGGGCAACTTCCTCCTCTTCTGGGGAGGGCTTCCGGAAGCAGGTGTTCCACAGGGCGTAGAAAAGATAGCCCAGAGCGGCGGCCTGCAGGGCGGCCAGCACCCGGACGGGCAGGGCGTTGGGATCGTAATTGCCGCCCCGTTCCGCAAACAAGTACAGGACATAGGCCACGTTCAGGTAATTTGTAAAGGCGGCGGCCCCATAGGCCCAAAGCAGCCGCCGGTTGGGAAGGAACAGGTAGGCGACCAGCAGGAAGAGAAAAACGGGATACAGGTACCGCTCGTGCATTTTGATCCCGAACAGGTACATGACAGACATCAGCAGGGCCGGGCAGACAAAAAGCGCTTCTTTCCGTTTGGAGAAGAACACCAGCCCCCCGCAGAGCAGGGTGGCCAGTACCGGAGCGGAAAAGGTGAGCAGCTGAAGCTGCCAGCCTCCGGGAAGGCCCCGCCAGTTCCAGCCAATGAGAGCCCAGAAATTGTAGGCGTTTACAGAGTAGTAGTTGTAGTAGTCCAGGGTGGACTGATACCGCTGCAGCAACCACAGGAAATCCCAGTTTTCCGTAAAGGGGAGGGCAGTCAGCAAAACGGCCCCCACGGCGCAGGCTACCCCAAGGGCCAGCTTTAAAAATTTCCGCTGCTTTAAGGCAAAGAACAGGTATAACGGGGCAAAGATCAGCATTTGGGGCTTACAGGCAATGGAAAGGCCGTACAGCAGGGCCGAGGGTATATACCACTCCCGGTACAGCAGCAGAACAGATGCCAGCAGAATGGCGGTGGCCACAGAATCCACCTGGCCCCACTGGGCGGAATTGACCAGGATTGCCGGGCAGAAAAGATAAGCGGCGGAGAGGAACAGAGCCCGGGTGCCCCCAAGCTTCCGCCTCCCCAGCCACAACAGGGCGGCGCCGCAGGCCATGTCGGCCAGAATGGCGGGCAGCTTGATCAGCAGGGTAAAATTCCGGCTTATGGCAGGCAGGTCCAGCCATTGCCGAAGCTTTTCCAGCACAGCCAGCACATAAAGGTAGCCGGGGGGATAGTCGAGAAACATGTTTTCCTTGTAGACCTGGGAAAAGCCGCAGCGCTCCAGGGCCGCCGCCCAGCCTTTAAAGGTGTCGATGTCGGTGGTGAAACCTTGATCATAATAGGCCAGGAGCAGCCGGAGAAGCAGGCCTCCCAGCAGAAGCAGGGCCCCGGCGGGCAGAAAGATGTTTTGATCCGGTTCCCGGGTCTGGAATTTTTTCCGGGATAGCCAAAGGACGCCGCCGCCAAACAGGGCGGCCATAAGGATCTCGGCAGCCATAGGGACCTCCTTTTATTTTTTTATCTTCCAAAAGCGGCTTGACGAA
>CAZBDS010000083.1:0-6835 GCA_964490735.1 uncultured Acutalibacter sp.
TTTCATGTATGGTTCCTTTCCGGCCCGCCCTACAGCAGGCCCTGACGTTCGATGAACGCGTACAGAGCTACGATGCTGCCGCCGGCGTTTCGAAATGCCGCCGGCCATCGCGGTCATTATAGTCTATCGCAGAACAGAATGCAAGCCCTCTTTGCCGCGGCAAAAAGAAAATTTACCCAAAAAAGGCGCGGATTGCTCCGCGCCTTTCAAAGCTGCTATTTTACTTGTTTTCGTCGGCCTTTCGGATCTGGGCACGCTTAATCTTGCCGCCCACGGTTTTGGGCAGTTCGTCCACATACTCGATCACACGGGGATATTTATAGGGCGCGGTAGCTTTTTTAACGTAGTTCTGCAGCTCCTTTGTAAGCTCCGGGGTGCCTTTATATCCCTTGGCCAGCACCACGGTGGCTTTGACCACCTGCCCCCGAACGGGGTCGGGAGCGCCGGTGATGGCGCATTCCACCACGGCGGGGTGAGCCACCATGGCGGATTCCACCTCAAAGGGCCCAATGCGGTAGCCGGAGCACTTGATCACGTCGTCGTTGCGGCCCACAAACCAGAAATAGCCGTCGCTGTCCCGCCAGGCCACGTCGCCGGTGTCGTAATAGGCGCCGCCCAAACCCTTCTCGGTCATCTCCGGGTTCAGATAATACCCGGTAAACAGCCCCGTGGGCGGATTGTGCTTTACGTCCATGATGGCGATGGTCCCTTCCTCGCCGTCCTCGCAGAGGCTTCCCTCCTTGTCCACCAGCCGGATATCGTACAGCGGAGAGGGTTTTCCGGTGGAACCGGGAATGGGCTCGAACCACTCGCTGCCGAAATTGGCCAGCAGCACCGGGCCCTCGGACTGGCCGAAGCCCTCGTAGATCTGCAGGCCGGTCAGCTCCTTCCACTTCTTGGTGACCTCCGGGTTCAGGGGCTCGCCGGCGGTGCAGCAGTGGTGAATAGAGGAAAGGTCATACCGGCTCACGTCCTCCTGCAGCATAAAGCGGAACATGGTGGGCGGGGCGCAGAAGGTGGTAACTTTGTACTTTTCCAGGTGGGCCAACAGGTTCTTGGGATTAAATTTCCCCAGCATATCGTAGGCAAAAATGGTGGCGCCGCAAACCCACTGGCCGTAGATCTTGCCCCAGCCGAACTTGGCCCAGCCGGAATCGGACACAGCCATGTGCAGGTGGTTTTCCTCTACGTGGTGCCAGTATTTGGCGGTGATGATGTGGCCCAGAGGGTAGGCAAAATTGTGCTGCACCATTTTGGGCATGCCCGTGGTGCCAGAGGTGAAATACACCAGCATGATGTCGTCCCAGCGGGTGGCTTCCTGCCCGACGGGACGGGAAAAGGTGTCGGGGAACTTTTCGATCTCCTCGTGGAAGGAAAGCCAGCCCTCCCGCTTGTCCGGCACCAGAATCTTGTGCTTGAGAGAGGGGATCTCGGGCTGGGCGGCTTCCATCTGGGCCACCACAAAATCGTCGTCCACGCAGATGACTGCGTCCACCTTGGCGGCGTTCCCCCGGTACACGATGTCCTTTTTTGTCAGCTGCAGGGTTGCGGGGATCAAGATGGCGCCCAGCTTGTGGAGGGCCGTGGCACACACCCAGTATTCCCAGCGGCGGCGCAGGATCATCATCACCACGCTGCCCTTGTGGATCCCCAGGCTCCCCAGGAAATTGGCGGTTTTATTGGAGAGGGCGCTGATATCCGTAAAGGTAAAGGTCTTCTCCTCGTCCTCCTCATTGCACCAGACCAAGGCCTTCTTTTCAGGCTCGGCCTGGGCCCAGGCGTCCACTACGTCATAGCCGAAATTGAAGGTCTCCGGCACGTTGATCTTAAAATTCTCCTTAAAATCCTCGTAGGTGGCAAACTCGATCCTGGGGAGGAATTTTTTCAAAAGCAAGTCCATATCGCAGCATTCCTTTCACAATGTACTTCCGGCGGCCGCCCCGGCTTTCCGGTCATTCGGAAATGACCGTGATAAACCTGGCTTTTTCCGTTCCGCCGCAGCGCTGGCCGTGGGGAATGATGGGATTGAAGTAGATGGAGTCCCCGGCTGTAAGGGGAAACTCCTTGTCACCTATGCAGACCACCACCGTGCCTTCCAGCACCATGTTGAACTCCTGGCCGGAGTGGGTGATCAGCTTGGCGGGGGTATCGGTAGGTTCCAGGGTGACCAGCAGGGGCTGCATGATCTTGTCCGCATAGCGGTAGGCAAGATCCTCAAAGTGGTACTCGGGGTTGCGGTTGACCACCTTGCCGTTGCCGCGCTTGACAATGTGGTAGGTGTCCAGCCGGGCAGGGGTCCCGGTGACGATCTCCGCGAAATCCACCTTAAACTTGTTCGCCACCGCGTAGATCACGCTGATGGGGATATCCTTGCCGTCCTCTTCGTAAGAACGGTAAACCTCCGGGCTCAGGCCCAGTTCGGCAGAGATCTGTTCCACCGTGTAATCGCAGGTTTCCCGAAGCTCCCGCAGTCGGGCGCCGATCTCGTTGATGTTGTTCATCCCTGGTTTCACTCCTTTTTCGCGTTTCCGCAAACAGAATTGCCGATCCTATATAAAAAATATACCACTTGAATTTATGGCAAGTCAACACGCGGAGCGCTTTACCGGGGCAAATCGGAAGCTTTCACAAAAATCGACTTTTCGACCCGCTGTTTTTGGCGGAAACCACTTCCTCTTATCCCTGTCCCGCGGGAGCCAGCGCTTCTACGGCGTTTTCCATTTCCTCGGCGGTCTGGGGGGTGTCCAGGTAATCGGAGGAGTACAGCACCACCCCGCTGCATTGGGCGTCCCGGGCGGCCAGGATCTGCCGGCTGATATTGTCCTGGGACAGCAGCCAGGTCCCTTCGTCCCCGTCGCCCCCGGCCTTGTACAGCGCCAGCCCGGCGTAGAGTTCCAGCCCCTCCCTCCGGGTCAGCGAAATCCACTGCTCCAGGGCCTCTCCAAAGCCCAGCTCCGGGTTTTCAAAGCTGTAGTAGAGCTGGGGGCACAGGTAATCCACATAGCCCGGGGTAGAGCACCACGCCTTCACGTCGGCGCCCATGCCCTCGTCGTTCCCAATATTTCCCTGGGGGGAAATGCCGAAAACCACCTGTGGATCGGCCGCCTTCACCTTCCGGTACACCTCCTGCACCATGGCGCTGATATTGGCCGTCCTCCACTCTTCCAGGGGCAGGGGTTCCTCTACCGATTGTGTGTAAAGCTCATAAGCTTCACTGTCCAGTTCTTCCTCCCTGCCCGGATAAAAATAGTCGTCAAAGTGAATGCCGTCCACCTCATAATTTTCTACGATTTCTGCGGCTCCGTCGGCAATCATCGTCCGCACGTAAGGGTAGGCCGGGTCCAGATAAACCCCGCCATTGCACTCCATAAAGTAATAGGGATTCTCTTCTCCCAGCACAACATATGGGTTGTCCGCCGAAAGCTCCCCGGGGATCTCCGCCGTCTTCACCCGCAGAGGGTTCAGCCAGGCATGGAGTTCCATTCCCCGGCTGTGGGCGTACTCCACCATAAAGCCGAGGGGATCAAAGCCCGGATCCTTCCCCTGCTCCCCGGTCAAAATGTGGGACCAGGGGTAAAACTTTGAGGGGTACAGGGCGTCGCAGAAGGGCCGAACGTGGACGAACAGGGCGTTAAGCCCCTTTTCTTTGGTGGAATCCACAATGGCCCGGAAATTTTCCTCAAAGGCCGCCTGGGTCTTCTCTTCCGCGGTCAGGGACATGTAGGGCACCCAGACGCCCGCCAGTTCCCCGGACCTTTCCGTCCCTGGGCCGGCCGAAACCTGGGGCGCCGGCAGAGAGCTTTCTTCCAGAAACCCGGGGAGCGGCACGAAAGAAGGGGTGCTTGAGCTTTCTCCCTTTTCCGTCCGGAGCTCCCGGCCCCCCAGCACCCACACCATTCCCACGGCCAGCGCCAGGGCAAGCCACAGGAACACATAGCAGTATTTCCGCAGATTCACACGTTTCATAAGCTTTCCTTTCTTTTTTCGTCCCGGCTTTGACATGGGGACGTTTTTCCGCTATCATAGAGAAAATATATGTGCGGAGGGCGTTTGCTCATGTCTGCATTCTGCCCGGTATTCGGCTGGTACACTGAGGAGGTTTTTCATGAAGCCCTATAAATTTCTTCTGTTTGACCTGGACTACACCCTGCTTGACTTCGACGCCGACATGACCATGGCCTTTGAAAAGCTCTATGAAATCTGCGGCTTCGGGCGGAAGGCGCCCTATTCCACGGCCATGCTGGACCTGTACGAAAAGCACAACAACAAATGGTGGCGTAAATTTGACGACGGGGCCTGCACCAAGGCGGAGCTGTTCCGGGGCCGGTTTGTGGATTTTCTGGAAGAGACCGGCTTTTCCGGCGACCCGGATCAAATGAACCGGGACTATTTTGATTTTCTCGGGCAGGGCGGGGTGCTGTATCCCGGCGGCGAAGAGCTGCTGCAAGAGCTTTCCAAGGGCTACAGTATTTACATCACCACTAACGGCAACGCCGCCACGGCAAAAACCCGGATCGAAAATTCCGGGGTAAGCCAGTATATCAAAGGCTATTTTGTGTCCGAGGCCATCGGCTTTGCAAAGCCAGATCCCCGGTATTTTCAGTACGCCGCAGAGCACATTCCCGGCTTTGCGGGAGACGCTGCCCTGGTCGTGGGAGATTCCTTGCTGACCGACATTCAGGGAGCGGCAAACGCCGGCCTTGATTCCCTGTGGTACCACCCGGCCGGACGGCACTGGGAAGATCATCTTTCCTGCCCTGCCACCTATCGTGCGGAAAGCTATGAAGATATTTTGAGGCTGCTGTGCCATGATTAAGATTTTTCTCATCGAAGACGACCCGGTGATCTCCCGCACCGTAGCGGAGCACCTGGTCATGTGGGGCTACGACGCGAGGACTGTCCAGAATTTCGGACAAGTTCTGGAAGAATTTCTGGACTTCGATCCCCAGCTCATACTGCTGGATATCGGCCTGCCGGGCCGCAGCGGCTTTTACTGGTGCGAGGAGATCCGCAAGCGTTCCAAGGCGCCCATCATCTTTCTTTCCTCCGCCTCCGACAACATGAATATTGTCACGGCCATGAACTTGGGCGGGGACGATTTTATCCCCAAGCCCTTTGACCTTTCCGTGCTCACCGCCAAGGTCCAGGCGGTGCTGCGCCGGGCCTACTCCTTTGGAGGCAGCGTCAGTATTCTGCAGCGGGGAGACGCCGTGCTGGACCTTTCCTCCGCTTCCCTTTCCGGTCCAAACGGAAAACTGGAGCTGACAAAAAACGAATTTCGTATTCTTCAGGTGCTGATGGAGAACAGCGGCCACGTGGTCAGCCGCAGCGACCTGATGAACCGTCTTTGGGAAAGCGACAGCTTTATCGACGACAACACCCTTACGGTAAACATGGCCCGCCTGCGCAAACGATTGGAAGAAATCGGTCTGTCCGATTTTGTGGTCACTAAAAAAGGGCTGGGATATCTGGTGCGCTGAGGAGGATTCCATGAAATACTGCAAGGCTTATCTGAAGGACCACTGGAAGCTGCTTGCGGCGGTTCCCGTGCTGGGCGGTATCGCGGCTTTCCTCTTTTACCTTTACGACCTGCCCTTAGGCCCCCTGCTGTATACCGGTTTGGTGTGCGGGGTATGCGGCCTGGTCTTTTTCGCTGTGCCTGACTTTGTCTCTTATGTCCGCCGGCTCAGGCTTTTCGAAGGGCTTCGCACAAATCTGAACATTGCCCCGGAGGCTTCCCCAACCTCTTCCACCCTTCCGGAGGAGCTCCTCTTCGAAGGGACCCGCGCCCTGATTCAGCGCACGCACGAGCTGGAGGCCCTTCACGAGGAAAAGCGGCAGGACCTTCTGAATTACTACACCCTCTGGGTCCATCAGGTAAAAACGCCCCTGTCTGCCCTGCGGCTGATCCTTCAATCCTCCCGGCAGGAGGGCACGCTGCCGGAGGAGACCTTGGACGCCCTGGCGCAGGAGCTTTTCAAGATAGAACGCTATGTGGAAATGGTGCTGGGCTATCTGCGTCTGGACACCATGTCCTCCGACCTGCAGCTGGAACGCTGCGACCTCCACGCTCTGGTTTCCCAGGCCCTGAAAAAGTTCGCGCCTCAGTTTATCTATCAAAAGCTTTCCCTTGATTTTCACGATTTTGACAACCGGGTGATCACCGATGAAAAATGGCTGTTGTTCGTGCTGGAGCAGCTTCTCTCCAACGCCCTGAAATACACAAAGCAGGGGGGCGTTACCATTTTTATGGACCAAAACGACGTGCTGTATATCCGCGATACAGGCATCGGGATCCAGCCGGAGGACCTGCCCCGGATTTTTGAACGGGGGTTTACCGGCCGCAACGGCCGGGTGGAAAAGACCTCCAGCGGCCTGGGGCTGTACCTGGTAAAACAGGTGCTGGACCGGCTCTTGAACCGCATCGAGATCGAATCGCAGCCGGGCAAGGGCACCGAGGTAAGGCTCTACCTGCACCGAACCGCCCTCAACGTCTATTAAACGCGCAAAGCGCCTCACCGTCTGCAAGGCGGTGAGGCGCTTTCCTGTTTCTTTCCCAATCTTACAAAACTGTAAGGTTGAGACGGCTTTTGTAAGGTCAGGTTATGGATTCTGTAAGAAATAGCCGTTACAATAAAGCTATGTTGAAAGTCAAACTGTTCTGAAGAAAGAAGGAATCCTTATGGCACTTTTGAATGTAAACAACTTAAAGAAGGTGTATTCCACCCGGCTGGGCGGCGCCCAGGTGCAGGCCCTGTCAAGCGTTAGCTTTACCGTGGAGCAGGGAGAATTCGTGGCCATCATGGGCGAATCCGGCTCCGGCAAAACCACCCTG
>CAZBDS010000084.1:0-895 GCA_964490735.1 uncultured Acutalibacter sp.
GCGCGGCCATCGCCACCAGCAGCATGGCCACCGAGATGATCAAGGGCAAGTCCATTGAAGACGCCCTGAAGCTTACCAACAAAGCGGTGATGGAGGCTCTGGACGGCCTGCCGCCGGTAAAGGTCCACTGCTCTGTGCTGGCCGAGCAGGCCATCAAGTCCGCCGTGGCCGACTATTACCGCCGTCAGGGCATCGACCCCACCCCCATCGTGGGCGAGATCCACGATTGCGAGGCCTGCCACCTGGACTAACCTTACTCGAAGCTGAAAAGGCCTCTCCGAAATTTGGAGAGGCCTTTTATTGTTAATCCTATCATTGCAGAGCCGTGTCAATCATGGCGAAATACTTCTCGTTGGGAATGTATTCCGGAATGCTGTTGCCCGAGCCCAAAGCATAGCCGCCCTTGTCGCGGCTGACTTCCAGCATGTTCCGGGCCCGGTCCTGAATGTTCTTCACGTCCGAACGGATCAGGAAGTCCACGTCCAGGCCGCCCAGAATGGCGATCTTGCCGCCCCAGAGGCGGTAGGCCTCTTCCACGGGGACGATGTTGTCCTCGTAGGAATGGCGGCCGTCGTACTTCATATCGTAAATGATGTCGTCGATAATGTCCCGCATGTAGCCGCAGGAATGGAGCACCGCCGGCTTGTCGTGGCGGTGGGCGCACTCCACGATCTTCTTGTGCCAGGGGAACACGTACCGGTGCATATCCTCCGGGGACAGCATGGTCTGGGTGTTAAAGCCCCAGTCGTCGTTGACCATCAGCATGCCCACAGAATCGTAGACCACTGCCCGCTCGTAGTAATCCAGCAGGATCTGCCCCACCTTGTCGAAGATCATCTGCACCAGCTCCGGATCGTCATACAGCATGAGACAGAGGTTGTCATAGCCCACCATG
>CAZBDS010000084.1:905-6764 GCA_964490735.1 uncultured Acutalibacter sp.
TAACGTTTTCCAGCAGCCCGTTGGGACCGGAAATCATGATCTTCATTTTGCCGGGCAGAACGCTTTCCGCCTTTTCCAGCCAGGAATAGTCGTAATCTGCGGCGTCCGGCCAGGGAAAGGCCTCGAAATCTTCCCGGGATTCAATGCAGGCGCGGGCATTCAGGGAAAGGGTGTCCTTTTCCTCGATCGCGCCCATGGGGAAGTACAGGTTGCAGGCCAGGCTGTTCACGTGGTCATAGCCGCAGGCCGCGTAGGCCTTGGCCATATAGGCCAGATTTTCCAAAGGATCGTCGGAGTCCGGGGCGGGACCGGCAACCGCTTCGTACACGTTTTGGTTCATAAAATACTCGAACAGCGTGGGACGGTCCGGCTTCTGGTGGGAAAGAACCTTCAGCAGATTGTCAAAATCCGGTTCCCGTTTGGTGTGTGCTCTCATTGCAAATCCTCCCTGTCTGCGGGCTTCTCCCGCATATACTTCTTGTATTGTACTGCCTTCCACGGCCCGTGTCAACAAGGAAAAGGTCCCCGGGAAAAGGACTTCCGGAGGACCTTTTACATGCGGATTTTTTCAAATCGTACGGGCGAAAATCTTACCCGTTGCCGCGCTCCTTGGCGATCATGGCGTCCATCTCGGAAATGACGCCGGCGCGGTCGATCTCACCGCCCACATACTTCTGCAAAACCGTGGCAAACTCAGAGCCGGAGGGCAGATAGGAGAAGCACCATTCGGCGGTAGCGCCCTTGTCGCCGTACTCGTTAAAGGCGGCAAACACGCTGCCCAGCACGCTGTCGTCCACATTGCTCTTGAAGGGCAGCAGGAACTTGAAGTCTTCTACCAGAGACTTGTGGCACTTTTCGCTGTTGGCCATCCAGTCCAGGAAAGCCTTGCACTCTTCGATGTAGGGGGATTCGTTATTGATGGCCCAGCCGCCCTCGTTGCCGAAGGGGATCACGCTGTGGGCAGGATCGTCGTCGATGCAGAAGCCGATGGCGCCGATATCCAGGTCGGGGTTCATCTGATCCAGCGTGGGCTGGGTCCAGGTGCCCTGCACGGTCATGGCGGCCTTGCCGGTGGCGAAATCGCTCAGGCTGGTGTTATAGTCCTCCGCCAGGGGATTGGGCATGCCGTATTCCACAGTGAGGTCCAGCAGGTCCAGAGCCCGGTTCAGGGCAGCTTCCTGGCTGGCCACAGTGGTCTCGATGCCCAGCTTCTTGGTCCACGCCACGGGGTCCGGATCGTCCACCCGGGCGAAGAAAGCGCCGGTAAAGAAGTGATTGCCCAGCATCCAGCCTTCCTTCCAGCCGTTGACGAAGGGAGTAATGCCGTTGTTCTGCAGGGTCTCACAGGCGGCCCGCAGCTCGGTGATGGTGGAGGGGACCTCTGTAATGCCAGCCTGGGCAAACAGGGCTTTGTTGTACAGAATGCCGAAAGCTTCCACGGTGAAAGGCTGCGCGTACAGCTTGCCGTCATCGCTGTACAGAGCGGTGGCGCTGCCGGGCACGATCTTGTCCACCCAGGGCTCGTTGGTCAGATCCACCACACGCTCCTTCCAGGTGGACAAAGTGGAACCCTGCAAGGCCCACAGGTCGGGCATTTCGTCAGCCGCGGCCTTCTGCTGCAGCGTTGCGGAATAGTCGCCGCTGCCGCCGACCGTTTCCACCTCAAACTTCACGTTGGGGTTTTCCTCGGTGTACATGTCGCAGAGGTTCTGCATCTGCTCGATGGTGTCCACCTTGTACTGGAACACCTTGATGGTGACGGGGCCTTTAGACTTGCCGCCCTCGCCGGAGCCGCAGGCGCACAGGCTCAGCAGAAGCGCCGCGCACAAGACGACCGCCAGGATCTTACTCGCTTTTTTCATCATATTTTCCTCCAAAATAAATTTGCTATCTCAACCGGTTTCCCGGGATCAGCCTTTTACAGCTCCTGCCGCAATGCCTTCCACAATGTTCTTCTGGAACAGGAAGAAGATGATCAGTGCGGGGATCATGGTGAGGACGATGGCGGACATGGCCAGGTCCCACCGGGAATTGAACTGGTCAAACAGATAGCTGATGACCAGGGGCAGAGTCTGAATGCTTTTCTTCTGCAGCATGATCTGGGGCAGCAGAAAATCGTTCCAGAACCAGAGAGAGTGCAGCACCGCCAGAGTGGCGGTAGTGGGCTTGAGCATGGGCACCACCACGCTGAAGAAGGTACGGATCGTAGAGGCCCCATCCACAATAGCGGCCTCTTCGATCTCCGCAGGAATGGTTTTGATGAAGCCGTGATACAAAAACACCGCAAAGGGTGTGCCGAAGCCGAAGTAGCAGAAGATCAGGCCCAGCAGGGTATTGTTGAGCTCCAAGGTGCTCCACACCTGTAGCTCCGGGATCATCAGCGCCGGGAAGGGAATGATCATGGCGGAGACAAACAGGAAGTACAAAAACCGGTGGAACTTGTTCCGATTGCGCACGATCCTGTGGGCGGCCATAGCGCTGATCACCACTTCGCCTGCCATGCTGCACACGGTGACGACCAGGGAGTTCCGGAACGCGGTGACCAGGTCCAGGGTCTCCCAGGAATTTTTGTAGTTATCAAAAGTGGGCTTCAGGGTGATGGCAAAGGGATCGCCGAAAATCTCCGCAAAGCTCTTAAAGGAATTGATGACTACCACCAGAATGGGAGAGATGAACAAAAAACCCAGCGCAGTCAAAATGACATAGAGCACGGCCTTGCCCGCAAAGCGGCTTACTTTTTTCATGGCCTTCTCCCCCTTTCATATCTCGACTTCCCGGTCGGAAGTCAGCTTGGTCTGGATCACGGAGATGGCCGCAATCACCAGGAAGAACACCACCGCCTTGGCAATGCCCATGCCGTAATTGTATTTCTTAAAGGCCTCGTTATAGATATTCATGGCCACGGACACTGTGCTGTTGAAGGGCCCGCCCTTGGTCAGGGACATGTTCACGTCGAAGGTGTTGAAGGCGCCGGAAATGGCCAGGAACAGGCACACTGTAATGGAGGGCATGATCAAGGGCAGCTTGATGCGCCAGAAGCCCTGCCAGGGGGTAACGCCGTCCACCTTGGCGGCTTCCACCACATCTGAGGGAATGCCCGTCAGCCCCGCGATGTAAATGATCATCAGATACCCCGCCTGCTTCCATACACCCACGATCACCATAGCCCAATAACCGGTGGCCGGCGTGGCAAGCCAGCCCAGGTTGAAAAATTCGATCCCGGTGGCGGCCCCCAGCGCCGGAAAACCCTGGACGAAAATAAACTGCCACACAAAACCCAGCACAAAGGCGCTCATGACATGGGGCAAGAAAAACGACGCCCGATATATGCCCCGGCCCTTCAGAGAACCGGTGAGCATCAGCGCCAGGCCCAGGCCCAGCCCATTGCCCAGAAGCACAATGGCCAGCGCGTATTTCGCGGTGAATATAAAGGCGTTGATAAAGCCTTCGTCCGACGTCATTGCCACGAAATTGCTGAGGCCGTTAAAGCTCACCTCCCGGGAAACACCGTTCCAGGACGTAAAGGCCAGCACGATGCTCATCAGAAAGGGAATGGCGATGACCAGCGTAAAGAATATCAGGGCCGGCCCCAGGAAGAACGCCTCGTTTCCCAAATACCGCAGGCGCTTTTTGGCCTTTTCATTCATGGGCAGCCCACTCCTTCCCGCATTTTTCCACAAGAGCCGTGATCTCGTCGGCCTCCTCCGGAGAGGAGGCGTCCCCCACCAGAAGGATCAGCCCGCCGGGAGCCAGGTTCGAAGCGATCTCCTTTACGTCCCGCTTGCTCAGGGCCAGGACGATCCCCTTCCCGGCCTGCTGGATCTTCCGCAGCTCCGGGATAAAATGGGTGGCGGGCGGCTGACCGTCTACCTGCACCCACTGGATCATGTGAATGGTGGGAATGGAGAGCACCGTGTCCAAATGCCGCAGCTGCTCCTGGCCGTCCATGTGATAGATGGCCCGGTCCAGCCACCGGGAGGTGGTCTCCAGCTCCTCTCGGATAAATTCCTCGAACATCTCGTTTGAAAGCATCACCGAAAGGTCGCACTGCAATTGTAAATGCTTGCCCGGGCAGAAGGTGTTCATCCAGCCGTGGATCGATCCGCCCATGCAGTTGTCCCGGATCGCGTCGAACATCATATCGCCGCTTTCCTGCAGGATCTGCACCATGCGGCGGCCGGCAGCCTTTACCGCCTCCGGCTCCTCCAAAAAGTCGATGAGAAGCTCCTCGTTCCCCCGCAGCTGAGCCAAAGCGTCATAGCTGCCGCAGTTGTCGTTGGGCGTGACAAAATACCGGCCCCGGCTTTCCGAGACCAGATATTTCATGATGTCCAGCTCCCGCTGGAACACGGGGTTTTCCGCCGCGTTAAAGCTGTAGTCGTAATCATTCAGGTCCTCGATGACTGAATGAATCCAGATGGTGTCCGGCGCGTACTCGAAGGCGCTTTCCGGCGCTATGTATTTGGCGTGACCCCCGGTGCCGAAATAGGGGAAAATCGTGGGCAGGGCGTCTCCCCCGAAATAGGTCTTTTCGATTCGCTCCAGGTTCCTTTTCAGGATCCATTCCCCGTCGTTGTACCAATGGTACAGCTCCTCGGAATTCTCCGGAACGCTTTGCACGCAGGGGTGCAGGGGGTCCAGCGGCGCCGTAACGGAAATGCAGCAGCGGTCCTCGTTGCGGTTGTCCCAGAGCTGTTCCAGCCGTTTCAGCTTTTTGTCCAGGTCGTTGATTCTCTTCATGACAAAGGGTTCCTTTCTGGATTGTGCAGAGTTTTCTTTGCCGTGCCGGTATTTTCATTTCGGAAATTTCTGGTACTTTTTCGCCTAAATTGGACGTTTTCGGATTTCGCCCTTATCATACTGCCTTTGGAAGTGGAAATCTTTCGCTAATTTACGCAAAGCTGTTCCGATTTTACGGACTTTCTCAGCGCATGCCACATGTTCTCTAAATGCTTGTAAGCAAAACTGTAAATAATGCATAAACGGATTTTGACAAAAAGACAAGAATGTGCTATTCTTTATTGTAACTATCGGGACAGATTTGAGGGACTGAGGAGGGAAAGCCATGCGTTACATCAGCCAAATCATTCCGCTGGAAAGCGAAGATTTTCCCTTTAACATTTTTGACGGCAACGGAGAAACGGCAGATGACAACCTGTTTATGCACACCCACAAGTGCCTGGAGATCAACTATGCCGTGGCCGGGAAGGGCTGCTATTTCATCGGGGACAGCCAATACCCCATTTCCCCCGGAGACCTGTTCGTCATCAACAACAGCGAATACCATATTGCCGAAAACCGGGGCGGCCTTCTGCTGAAGGTCATCGTCTTCAATCCCGACATGATCTGGCACGGCGGAAACACCTTGGACTATAAATACCTGCAGGCCTTCTTCGAATGGAAGGACAGCTTCAAGCACCACTTTCAAGCGGGCAACGCCATGATCACCCCTATCTACAGGCTGATTTTGGAGATCGAACAGGAGTGGACCCAGCGGAAAACAGGGTACCGGTTGGTCATAAAATCCCTGCTGATGCAGATTTTAGCTTTGCTCTACCGGGGCTTCGAAGCCGCGGAGCCCTATGCCCAGAAAATATTAAAGTTCCAGGAAAATTATAACCGTATCGTGGATGCGGTAACCTATATCGACCAGCACTATTTCTCCAGCGACCTTTCCCTGGACTGCCTGGCGGAGCTTGTTCACATGAGTCCCAACTACTTTTCCAAATTTTTTAAGGACGTGATGGGCGTTACCGTTACCGCTTATATTGCCCGGCGGCGGGTGGACCACGCCTGCATGCTGCTGCAGACCACCGAACTGAGCATGACCGAGATCTCCATTTCTTCCGGATTTTCCAC
>CAZBDS010000085.1:0-6742 GCA_964490735.1 uncultured Acutalibacter sp.
ACTTCCCTGGCCCATCTGCTGCAGCTGTTCCTGCGGAACCTTAAAAAAGAGCAGGGTGTCCAAAACCGGTTTGCCGGGCTGGAGCAGTATATCGAGGCCCACCTGACCGAGCACATCACCATAGAAAGCCTCAGTGAAAAGTGCCGCCTTTCCGTGTCCACGCTGCAGCACGAGTTCAAAACCTATTTTGGCAGAACTCCGGCAGAATATATCAACTACCGGAAGATCCAGCGGGCGAAGGAGCTGCTGCTGGAGGGGAAAAGCGTAATGGAAACGGCCATGATTCTGGACTTCAACACCAGCGATTATTTCTCCACCGTGTTTCGGAAATTCAGCCATGTAAGCCCTTCCCAGTGGCTGGCAAAAAAACGCAAAGCATAATTTTGCGGCTGTACAGCCGGCGGTTTTTCTGTATAATGGGGAATGAATTCCACAGGAAAGGGAGAGATTTCCATGACAGAAAGAGAACGCATCTTGGCGATCCTGCGCCATGAGCAGCCGGATCAGCTGCCCTGGTGCGCGGACCTGGCTTACTACACCCACGGACTGCAGATGACGGGGGAATACCCGCCGGAGTATGAAAATCAGACGCTGGACGACGGCCTGCAGAAAATGCACCGCGATTACGGCATCGGCTTTTACCTGCAGGGCTTCCAGCCTTTCCGCGGGTTGGCGAAGGGCTGGGAACGGAAGGTGGAAAAGGACGGCCTGACCACGGTTACCACGGTGACCACCCCGGTGGGAGAGCTGCGGCAGACGGAAAAATACAGTATGCGGAGCTTCAGCCCGGGGATTACCGAGCATTTCATCAAGGACATCGAGGACCTGAAGGTCTACCTTTGGATGGTACAGCACACAGAGTATGCGCCCGATTACGAATTTGCTTCCCAACGGTATAAGACCATCGGAGACAACGGAGTAGTGCTGTGCTACACCCCCAAGAGCCCCTTTATGGACATGGTGGCGCTGTACGCGGGCATTGAAAACGTGACCTATATGGCCATGGACGAGGAAGAGGAATTTTCCGCCATTCTGGACGAGCTGGCGGAAAAATACGGAGAGGCCTGCCGCCTGGTCGTGGAAAGCCCCGCGGAATGCATCATGATCCCGGAGAACATCTCCTCGGAGTGCGTGGCGCCTTTCTATCAGCAGTACATGAAGAGTTACCATCAGAAGTGGACGGAAGAGATCCGCCGGGCGGGGAAATACTCCTTCGTGCATCAGGACGGAACGGTGCGGGGGCTTATCAGCCAGCTTTCCAAGGAGTCCCATTTTGACGTGATCGAAGCAGTAACGCCCATGCCCGTGGGCGACGTGGACATTGCCGAGGTGGCCTCCCTGGTGGACGATTCCACCATCATCTGGGGCGGGATCCCCGGAGGGCTGTTCAACGAGACGAGCTGTTCCGACGAGGAATTTGAACAGCATGTCCGACGCTGCATCGAGGTGATGACCCAGTCTCCCCGCTATGTGCTGGGGGTGGCGGACCAGGTGGTGCCCGGGTCCTCGGTCCGAAGGATCAAAAAGGTACGGGAATTGGTGGACAAATACGGAAAGTATCGCTAAAACACGTAAAAAGAGAGACGGCGCCAAGACGCCGTCTCTCTTGCATTATTTTAATGGGGAAGCATTTTCTCCCGGTAGACCCGGGGCAGGGTGCCGGTAACCCGCTTGAATACCCGGGTGAAGTGGCTCTGGTCCTCAAAGCCTACCATCAGGGAAATGTCCGTCATGCGGATCTGCCGGATCCGCAGGAGCTCCTGTGCCTTGCTGATCCGCACCCGGTTCAGGTAATCCCGAAAGCTGACGCCGGTTTCCTGCTTGAAAATACGGCTGAGATAAGCCGGGGACAGATAGACCATGCCGGCCAGCTCTTCCAGGGTGATCTTCCGGCTGTAATTGTTGCCGATGTATTGGGTGCAGCGGCGGATAACCTCGGCGTGCTTGGCGTCGGCAAAGCTGAACAGGTCCGACGCCAGGCTGCGGACCACGCCGGAAAGCCAATAGCAAAGGTCTTCCATTTTTGTAAAGCCGCCAATGGTGCGCCGGTATTCGTGGGTCAGGTCCAGAACGCGCTCGGCCTCACCGCCCCCGTCGATCACTGTGCGGGAAATAAGGACCAGCAGCTCGTAAAGCCGGCTTTTAATCTCCTCCAGGTTGCCGGCGCTGGAAAAGAGAATGGAGCCGAACAGCTCGTTGAGCAGACGCTGGGCCTCCTCGGAGTCCCGGCGGGCAATGCTTTGCAGCAAAGCGTGCTCCGTCTCGAAGGGATAGGGGGGCGGGGCTTCCTGCCGCTTCATCTCCAAAATATAGGCGTTGATCTGCCCTTGCAGGGCGTCGGACTGATCAGCGGAGAGCATTCTGTTTTCGGCGGAGAAATCGTTTAAAAAGCTGACCGCCAGGAACAGAAGCTTGGAAAGGTGGTTCACCCGCTCCGGCGGCACAAAGGGAATGTTTTCCAGCACCACCCGGGCGGCCTCCAGCATGGGGGGAGAAAGCTTGGCGGTTTCGGCCAGCTCGTAGTCGAGAAAGTCCTGCTTTTCCACCATGGTAAAGGGTCCCGCTGTGATCTTGCCCTCCACCCGCTGCTCCCCAACGATGGGGGAGACGAAAAAGCTGAGGCCCATGGGGCAGAAATAGATGTACCGCCCGCCGAAGCGCTCGGCTTCGTTCATACTGTAAATGTGGGCCTCCAGTCCCCGCTGTTTTTCAGCGCAGCAGGCCGTGCAGAGTTGGCAGGCCTCGTAGCCGTAGCCGTGCTCACACACCAGCAGGCCGTTCTGGTCGGAAAGGGTGCAGCCCAGGCCGGTGGAAACGGAAAAGGACTGGGCGCATTCTGCCGCCAGGCTTTCGTCAAACGTATCGGATTTCACCGGGGAGCCTCCTTTCTCCGGAAAAAGCAGCCGTGTTTTTCATAAATGAGCGGATCGTCAAATTCCGCCTTTCCTATGTTACCTTCTCCTGCGGGACTCGTCAATGGAAACTGTAGCCACAAAAACGAAACATGACAAAAAAGTTCCAAATTTATTCGATTTGTCCCAGAAGAAATCAAAGGGCGGGATATAATAATTTCAGTGACCCGCAGGAAGCGGGCAATAGAAAAGGAGAGAAATAACATGAGCATTTTAACTGACATTTCTGAGAACTTGCAGCACGGCAAGGCCAAGGTCGTCAAGGAGCTGGTACAGCAGGCCATCGACCAGGGGATTCCCGTTCAGCAGATCCTGGACGAGGGCCTTCTCTCCGGCATGGACGTGATCGGCGAGAAGTTTAAGAACAACGAAGTGTTCGTGCCCGAAGTCCTGGTGGCCGCCCGCGCTATGAACATGGGCGCTACCCTGCTGAAGCCCCTGATGGCTGAAAGCGGCGTAAAGGCTGCCGGCAAGGTGTGCATCGGCACCGTAAAGGGCGACCTGCACGATATCGGCAAGAACCTGGTGAAGATGATGATGGAGGGCAAGGGCCTGGAGGTTGTAGACCTGGGCACTGACGTGGCTCCCGAGACCTATGTTGCCGCTGCCAAGGAGCAGGGCTGCCAGGTGATCTGCTGTTCCGCTCTGCTGACCACCACCATGGGCGTGATGGGCGAAGTTGTAAAGCTGGCCGAGGAAGAAGGCATCCGCGATCAGGTGAAGATTATGGTGGGCGGCGCCCCTGTAACCCAGAGCTTCTGCGACCAGATCGGCGCGGACGTGTACACCTCCGACGCTGCCAGCGCTGCCGACGCCGCTGTGGCCCTGTGCAAGGGAGCCTGAGCTTAAGATGAACGATCAGGAAATGGTCCAGCACGTGCTGGACATGGGGGCCTATAAGGCCGCTGTGATCGACGTGAAAAAAATCCGGTTTGACCGGAAATTCCGGGCCATGTGCGAAGCGAATCTCTGCGGCAACTACGGGCGCAACTGGATGTGCCCCCCGGCCGCCGGAGACATTGACGAGCTGATCGAACGGGCCCAAGGGTTTGACAAGGCCCTGGTTTACCAGACCGTAGGCGAACTGGAAGACAGCTACGACGTGGAAGGCATGGCGGAAGCCGGGGAGATCCACAACGATTTGGCCATGCGGATCTCCGACTGGGCAAAAACCCTGGACCTGCCCCGGCACATGCATCTGGGAGCGGGAGGCTGCCGTCTGTGCGAGGTGTGCGCCAAGCGCACCGATGAACCCTGCCGCCATCCCGATAAAGCGATGGCTTCTTTGGAGACCTATGGCGTCGCGGTGTCGGACCTGGCCGCTTCCTGCGGAATGAAGTACATCAATGGGCAGAACACGGTAACCTATTTCGGCGGGCTGTTTTACAGCGAGGCGTAACGGGCGGTTCGTGGTCCTGCAAATGGAGAGAATTTTTGTATTGAAAGAGGGAAAGGCATGGCGAAGATAACAGTAAATGGCACGGTCAAGATCCTGCCGGAGGGGAGCCTTCTCAAGGAGGCGGTGCCCTCTCTCGCCATGCCCTGCGGCGGCCACGGCCGCTGCGGGAAATGCCGCGTCAAGGTTTCCGGGGCGGTAAGCGCCCCGGACGACGAAGAAAGAAAGCGCCTCGGCGAAGAGGCGCTTTCTCGCGGCATACGCCTGGCCTGCCGGGCCCGCGTGGAGGGCGACTGCACTGTGACCCTGGAAGAGGACACAGACGTGCAGATCCGGCTGGAGGGCGTGATGCCTCAGGTGGAGCTGGAGCCCCGGTACGAAAAGTACGGCGCCGCGGTGGACGTGGGTACCACTACCCTGGCGGCCCTGCTGTACGGCTCTGAGGGAACGCCGCTGGCCCGGGCCAGTGCTTCCAATCCCCAGGCGGCCTGGGGCGCCGATGTGATCTCTAGGATCGACGCTTCCCTGCACGGGCAGGGGAAGGAACTGGCGGCCGCCATTCGCGGCGGGATCAGCGAGCTTCTGCTGGAGCTGTGCGAAAAGGCGGGAATCGGCGCCGGGGACATCGATGCCCTGGTGATCACCGGAAACACCGCCATGCTCTACCTTTTGACAGAAACAGATCCCGGAGACCTGGCCCAGGCTCCCTTTGAGGCCAAGAGGCTGTTCGGAGAGGAGCTGCGGGGCGGAGAGCTTTCTCTGCCGTGCAGTGAAGCCCGGGTGTACCTGCCCCGGTGCATGTCGGCCTTTGTGGGCGCGGATATCACCACCGCCCTGCTGGCGGGGGAGAGCTGCAAGAGCGAGGGCACCCGGCTGCTGACGGACATCGGCACCAACGGGGAAATGGCCCTTTGGCACGGGGGAAAGCTGTTTTGCTGCTCCACCGCGGCGGGGCCTGCCTTTGAGGGCGCGGGGATCTCCATGGGAATGGGCGGAGCTGCCGGGGCGGTAGATCATGTGGCCGTTTCCGACGGAGAGCTGGCGCCCCATATTCTGGGAGGAACGGAACCCCGGGGCATCTGCGGCAGCGGGATCATCGACGCGCTGGCCTGTATGCTGGAGCTGGAGACCCTGGACGAAACCGGTGTGCTGGACGAAGATCCCGCGCCGGTGGTGCCGCCGGTGGCCCTGACCCAGAAGGACGTGCGCATGGTGCAGCTGGCCAAAAGCGCCATCTGTGCCGGAATTGAGACCTTGATGGACACCGCCGGGCTGGGCCCGGATCAAGTGGAAGAGCTGGCCGTGGCCGGAGGCTTCGGTAGCTATCTGAACGTGGAAAACGCCGGAAAGATCGGGCTGCTGCCCCCGGCGCTGACCCGGAAGGTGCGGGTGCTCGGCAACGCGGCCCTCAGCGGGGCTGCCATGCTGCTGCTGAACCGCTCTCTGGAGGCGGAGGCAACGGCCATGGCCGACGGAGCTGAGACACTGGACCTTTCTACCAATCCGAAATTTATGGACGCTTACACGGAAAACATGTTTTTCGGCCTGTAACGGCAGAAAAGCGATCCAGTCAATAAACAACAAAGAAGAACGGGAGGAACTTTGTTATGAAGAGAAATATGAAGCAATGGGTGGCCGACGTTATTGCGGCGGAGAAGAAGCAGGCTGTTCCGGTACTGTCTTTCCCCGGGATCCAGCTGGTGGACACCACCGTGCGGGAGCTGGTAGCTGACGGCGACCTGCAGGAACGCGCCATGAAAGCCGTGGCGGACCGCTGCCCCACCGGCGCCGCGGTCTCTATGATGGACCTTTCCGTGGAGGCGGAAGCCTTCGGCGCGGAGATCCGCTATTCTGACGATGAAGTGCCCACGGTAATCGGCGCGGTGCTGGAAGAGCCCGAGGACGCCGACGCCCTGGCGGTTCCCGCTATGGGCGCGGGCCGCACCGGAATTTATGTGGACGCGATCCGCCGTTTTGCGGAAGAAGTCACCGACCGTCCGGTATTCGCCGGCGTTATCGGGCCCTATTCCCTGGCGGGCCGTCTGATGGGCATGACGGAGATCATGATCAATTGCTACGAGGAGCCGGAGATGGTCCACACCACTCTGGAAAAAGCCAGCCAGTTCATTACCCAGTACATTCTGGCCTTCAAGGAAGCCGGCGCCAACGGCGTGATGATGGCCGAGCCCGCCGCCGGTCTGCTCTCTCCCGAGCTGATGGAGGAGTTTTCCGCCACCTATGTGCAGAAGATCATCGCCGATACCCAGGACGACAACTTCGCCGTCATCTATCACAACTGCGGCAACGCCGTGGATCAGATGATTCCCCAGCTGCGCTCCCTGGGTGCTGCCGGCTATCACTTCGGCAACGCTGTGGATATGCTCACCATGGTAGAGGGCATGCCCGAGGACGTGCTGGTGATGGGCAACGTGGA
>CAZBDS010000086.1:0-6733 GCA_964490735.1 uncultured Acutalibacter sp.
CATCTATCTTGGCCGGCCGTTGCCGGACGGCTCACGCCACCTCCACGGAACGCGCGGGCCGCGCTGCATTTCTGCTGTTCCTCCACGGTGTTGCTCCGGATAGGGTTTACAGGGCCGCACGGTCTCCCGTGCGCCGGTGAGCTCTTACCTCGCCTTTCCATCCTTACCGGGAAATCCCGGCGGTATCTCTCTGTTGCACTTTCCCTGGGGTCGCCCCCGGCGGCGATTAGCCGTTATCCTTGCCCTCTGGAGCCCGGACTTTCCTCAGACGCCGGCTTTCGCCCTGCGCCCGCGACTGTCCGGCTTGCTCACACAAAAATATTTTACCGGTTCTTTTCGTACTTGTCAACCGCGGCAATCAGTAATCCTTTTCTGAAAGCATGCGGTTCTTTTCGTCCCAGAGCTTCTGAGAAAGGTCTACGTAATAGCTGTGGGGATTCTCAAAGCGGGTCACCTCTTCCCAGAGGTTATCCACCTGGGCAAGGCAGTAGGCTTTGATAGCGTTCAAAGCCCTTGCGGTATACATGCACTCGCCGTTTTTGAAAATCTGGTTCATCAGCGGCACGGCGTGGAAATTTTCCACCGTCTTGCGCTTCCAGGTATGGTTGGGGTCAAAAATCGTGTAGGGCTGTTCATCGTCAATGACCTCGTCGTGCATTGTGACCACGTCAGCAATTGCCTTGTCGGTTTCCCGGTCAAAGAGCCGCCCGACAATTTTGACACCGGGCGTGGTGATCTTTGCCACATTTTCGCTGATCTTGATCTTTGGAACGATTTTGTTATCCTTTTCAACAGCCACCAGCTTGTATACGCCGCCGAATACGGGCTCGGAGGAAGAGGTGATCAGCCTCTCGCCTACGCCGAAGGAATCCACCTTTGCGCCCTGCATCAGCATGTCGCGGATAATATATTCGTCCAGCGAGTTGGAGGCGCAGATCTTACAGTCCTCAAACCCGGCATCGTCCAGCATCTTTCTGGCCTTACGGGACAAATAGGTAATATCGCCGCTGTCGATCCGGATCCCGGCGGGACGGAAGCCCTGGGGCACCAGCACCTCATTGAATACCTTGATGGCGTTGGGAATACCGGATTTCAGCACGTTATAGGTATCCACCAGCAAAACGCAGTTGCCGGGATACGCCTTGGCATAAGCCTTGAAGGCCTCGTATTCGCTGTCAAAAAGCTGGACCCAGCTGTGGGCCATAGTGCCCAAAGCTGGAACGCCGAACATCTGATCGCTGATGGTGCAGGCAGTGCCGACGCAGCCCCCGATGTAGGCGGCCCTGGCGCCATATACCGCGCCGTCAAAACCCTGAGCCCGGCGGGAACCGAATTCCATTACGGCCCGGCCCTGGGCGGCCCGAACGATCCGGTTGCTCTTGGTGGCAATCAGGCTTTGATGATTGATGCACAGAAGCACCATGGTTTCCACAAACTGCGCCTGAATGGCCGGGCCCCTAACGGTAACCACCGGTTCGCCCGGGAAAATCGGCGTTCCCTCGGGAATGGCCCACACGTCGCAGACAAACTTAAAATTCTTCAGGTAATCGAGGAATTCCTCGGAAAAGATGTTTTTGGAGCGGAGATAGTCGATGTCGTCCTGGTCAAATTCCAGGTTTTTCAGGTACTCTACCAGCTGCTCAACACCCGCCATAATGGCAAAGCCTCCGTTGTCGGGAACCCGCCGGAAAAACATGTCAAAATAGCAAATGGTATCTTGGAACCCGTTTTCAAAATAGCCGTTAGCCATGGTGATTTCGTAAAAATCTGTCAGCATGGTCAGATCGTTGCCTTTGCCGTAAAAATTCTTGCTCATAAATCTCATGACCCCGCTTTCAAAGTGAGAGGAGAAAAGCGGCTGAAACTGCCCGTTTTCTCCGGATTATTGCCTTTTATTATAGCATCTTTTCCCAAAAAGTACAGCGGTATTTCGCATTTCCAAAGCAGCGCCAAAAATTGTTCTTTTGGGAAAAAGAATTTGTGCGTTTTCCGGGAGGTTTCACGGAAAAGATATTGCTTTTCCGGAAATATTCCTCTATAATAACTTTACCGGTTATTTGTGCCATCTCGGGGAGAAACAAGCGATGAGACTGAGAAGTCAGCCCTTGGGCAGCAAAAATCTAATAGGCGCCAGAGTGGAAGCCGCCCGGAAAAGGCAGGGCATGAAGCAGAAGGAACTGCTTGCCCAGCTGCAAGTGCGCGGCGTCGATTTGAACGCTTCCGGACTTTCAAAGCTGGAGGGACAGATCCGGTTTGTAACAGATTTTGAACTGCTGGCTTTATCGGATATTCTCAACGTTTCCGTTTTCTGGCTGCTGACCGGCAAAGAAGCATAAGATCTCTTTTCGCACGGGGTTTTCCGTGCGATTTTTTGTGTATCCGCCGCATCAATGCTCATACTATTTACGCAGAGATCACCGGTTCAGGAGGCGGATTCTTATGTTTCAAGTTCAGGAAATCAAACGGCTTTGCCCGCTGCTGTTCTTTTGGGCCGGTTATACGGTCCTTTTTCTTCTGTGGGTCAAGACCTTTTTCTACACGCTCCCTTTTCTGCTGGGGTTTTTGATTGCCTCTGCCCTGCAGCCCGTCATAGTATTTTTCGACAAGAATCTCAAATGGAAGCACAATGTTTCAACTGCCGCCACTACTGTATTGGCACTGGCTGTTCTGTTTGCAGGCCTTACATTTCTAACGATCTTTGCCGCCCGGGAGATCACTGCCTTTATCGTCCGCGCCTCTGAAGACGGCTTTTCCGAATTTTCTCAGCCGGTGTCGGATTTTCTCAACCGAATCGGCGCGTATCTGCAGCGCTTTGACCTGAGCTTTCTGGAACAGAATAAGCAGGAGATTATGGACCTGCTGAAAAGCAGCATGGACCTCATCGTTAAATTTCTCGGGACGGTACTGGGGATCATCACTTCCCTGCCCACCGTGGTCACTATGCTGATTGTAGTCGTTTTCTCCGTTTTCTTTATCTCCCGGGATATGGGAAAGCTGCGGGCCTGGTGTAAAAGCGTACTCAGCCGGGGCGCCGTATCCCACGTGAAAAGCGCCGCAGAGCACTCCGGAGGCGTGGGGCGAAAATACCTGCTCTCCTACCTGTTCCTTTATTTCATCACGTTCTGCGAAACTTTTGTGATCATGACGATCTTAAACGTCCCTTATCCCCTGACCATCGGGCTGATTACCGCCGTGGCCGACGTGCTACCGGTTTTGGGGCCCGGATTTGTCTTTCTGCCGCTGGTCGTCTATCAGCTTTTGATCGGCAAGTACGCCACCGCCCTCGGAATGCTCATCGGTTGGGGAATTCTTACGCTGATCCGGCAGATTCTGGAGCCGAAGCTTATTTCCTCCAGCATCAAAGTACACCCGCTGGTCATGCTGGCCGCCATCTATTTTTCCCTGGTGGGAAAAAGCTTCTGGATCTTGTTCTATGTGATGGGGCTTTTTACCCTGTGTTCGGTTTTTCAAAAGACAGGGGCCCTGCCAACCCTTGCCGGTTCCGAAAAGGAGCAAGAAAAAGAGCCCTCTGCCAAGGAAGCCCCATAAGGGTTTCACGGCAAAGGGCAGGAAATTCCGCAAGCGATCAGCAACGCTCGGCCAGCAGCTTTTCAGAGGCTGCCAGGCGCACACAGACGCACAGCAAAGCCATGGCCTGGGTCAGCTCCTCCTCTGGCGGGAAGGAAGGCGCAATACGGATATTGCTGTCATTGGGGTCGGCTCCGTAAGGGAAAGTGGCTCCCGCGTCGGTCAAAATGACGCCGGCGTCCTTGCAAAGGCCTACCACCCGTTTTGCGCAGCCATTCATCACGTCCAGATTTACAAAGTAGCCGCCGTTGGGACTGCTCCACTTGGCGATCCCCAGTTCCTCAAGTTCCCGCTTCAGGGCATCCTGAACGATGTGGAACTTGGGTTCCAGAATGCTCCGGTGGCCCCGCATCAGCTTATGTACGCCTTCGATGTCGTGCAGAAACAGAATATGCCGGAGCTGATTCAGCTTGTCGGGCCCAATGGTTTGAGTGGTAATGCGCTTTTTCAGGTCGGCAATATTCCGTTCGCTGGCGCCGAGGGCCGCCACGCCTGCGCCGGGGAAAGAGATCTTCGAGGTGGAGGCAAAGAAGAGCACATAGTCTTCCGTCCCCTGCTTCAGGCATTCCTCGTAGAGGTTCAGCAGTGTGTCAGGGGTGTCGGTCAGGTCGTGCACGCAGTAGGCGTTGTCCCACATAATACGGAAATCCTTAGCGGCAGGACGCAGCGCCGCGAATCTCCGGACCGTTTCGTCGGAATAGGTGATGCCGGTGGGATTGGAATACTTAGGCACGCACCAGCAGCCTTTGACGGTCTCGTCCTTGTTGACGAGCTCCTCCACGATGTCCATATCGGGGCCGGTTTTCAGCATGGGAACAGGGATCAACTCCATACCGAAATATTCGGTAACGGCAAAATGCCGGTCATAGCCGGGAGCCGGACAGAGAAATTTCACTTTTTTCTGCTTCAGCCAGGGCTCGCAGCCGCTGAAACCGTGGGCACAGCCCTGGGAAATGCAATCGAACATCATCTGCAGGCTGGAGTTGTTTCCCAAAATAATCTGCTCCGCCGGCAGGCCTATCATATCGCTGAAAATGGCACGCATTTCCGGCAGGCCGTTCCAAATGCCGTAGTTCCGGCTGTCGTTACCTGTGGAATTTGCAAACTCACTGCGGGCCTTCAACGCTTCCAGGACGCCCAGGGCCAGGTCCAGCTGCTTGGCGCTGGGCACACCCCTGGCCATGTTCAGATTGAGCTTCTTAGCTTTGAAGGCTTCATATTCCTCTGCGGCACTCCGGTTAAAGGCCCGAAGCGCTTCGTTGTCCATGGCGGTCAGCTTCATCAAACCATCTCCTGTTGCTCGAGATTTTGAATAATCCAATTTATTTGCTCTTCATTTTAAAATACCAAACGCACACTATTGTACCCTATCCAAGCTGTAAATGCAAGTTTATTTTTCTTTTCCTGCATATTTTACGTTTTGCACGATTCGCCAGAACAAAACGCCGATTTTCTGTATACCCCTCTGAAACCCGCAAATTTCCAGGCTTTTTTATTTCAAACAAATTGTGATTTCCTATCTCCTATGCTATAATAATGGCCTAAAGCGGGCCGGTCCCGTCATTTTTTATTGGAAATTTCGGAAAGGATGATTTTCTCATGGGTGGCTTTTTTGGAGTAGCGTCAAAAGAGGATTGTATGTTTGACCTTTTTTTCGGCACAGACTACCATTCTCATCTGGGCACCAGACGGGCGGGCATGGCGGTCTACGACCGCGAAAAGGGCTTTGACCGGGCGATCCATAATATCGAGAATTCTCCTTTCCGCACAAAATTTGACAAGGACGTTTCTTCCATGCGGGGCTGTCTAGGCATTGGCTGTATTTCCGATTACGAGCCCCAGCCTTTGATCGTCCGTTCTCATCATGGCACCTACGCCATCGTCACTGTGGGCAAGATCAACAATACCGAAGCTATTGTGGAGCAGTTGTTCAAAAGCGGATATTCCCACTTTCTGGAAATGAGCGGAGGCGAAGTTAACGCCACAGAGCTGGTGGCTGCCGTCATCAATCAAAAGGACAACCTGATCGAGGGCATTCAATACGCCCAGGAAACCATCGAGGGCTCCATGACCATGCTGCTGCTTACCCCCAAGGGCATTTATGCCGCTAGGGACAAGTACGGCCGCACTCCCGTGGCCATCGGACAAAAGAACGGCGCCCGGTGCGTTTCCTTTGAAAGCTTTGCCTATCTGAACCTGGGCTACAGCAGCGAGCGGGAGCTGGGCCCCGGCGAGATCGCCATTGTCACACCAGAAGGCTGCAAGACTCTGGCGGCTCCTGGAAAGGAAATGAAAATCTGCACCTTTCTCTGGGTCTATTACGGGTATCCGTCCTCCTCTTACGAAGGAATCAGTGTGGAGGAAATGCGCTACCGCTGCGGCGCCATGCTGGCAAAGCGGGATAACGTCCAGCCCGACACAGTGGCGGGCGTACCGGATTCCGGCACCGCCCACGCCATCGGCTACGCAAATGAATCGGGGATTCCCTTTTCCCGGCCCTTTATCAAGTATACGCCCACTTGGCCCCGTTCTTTCATGCCCACCATGCAAAGCAGCCGGAATTTGATCGCCAAGATGAAGCTGATTCCCGTGCACGATCTGATCCGTGACAAAAGCCTGCTGCTGATCGATGACTCCATTGTCCGGGGCACCCAGCTGCGGGAAACTACAGAATTCCTTTACCAGAGCGGCGCCAAGGAAGTCCATGTGCGGCCCGCCTGCCCGCCGCTGCTGTACGGCTGCAAGTATATCAATTTCTCCCGTTCCACCTCTTTGATGGACCTGATCACCCGCAGGGTCATCAAGGAAATGGAGGGCACGCACGATCCGGAAAATATCGAACGGTACTCGGACCCGGAAACGGAAGAATACAAGACCATGGTAAAGGCCATCGGCAGGCAGCAGAATTTTACAAGCCTCCGCTATCACCGGCTGGACGATATGATTGCTTCCGTAGGCCTGCCCAAATGCAAGTTGTGTACCTATTGCTGGGACGGAAAAGAATAACGCCGATATGACAAAAAGGACTCGGAAGGGAAAACTCCCTTCCGAGTCCTTTTTCTGGCCCTATCAGCCAATTAAATACTTTGTGCCATTGACGGTAATGCTTTCCAGTTCCTCCAACGGGATCACTTCCGGGAAAACA
>CAZBDS010000087.1:0-213 GCA_964490735.1 uncultured Acutalibacter sp.
CCCCTGATCGGCTACCGCAGCGATTACGTGTATTACGACCGGCACGAGCGCTTTGCCGGAGAGTCCAAGTACCCCCTGAAAAAGATGCTCGCCCTGGCCCTGGACGGCATTACCAGCTTCAGCGTAAAGCCTTTAAAGCTCATCTCCAATCTGGGGATCCTCCTCTCCGTGCTCAGCGTGTTCGGCCTGCTGTACGCTTTGATCTCCTATTTC
>CAZBDS010000087.1:223-6702 GCA_964490735.1 uncultured Acutalibacter sp.
GGTTGGCACCTACATCGGTAAGATCTACAGCGAGGTAAAGGCCCGGCCCCGGTACCGGATTGAGGAAGATTTGAAACAGGAAAAATAAACAGACACCCGGAAAGGCCAGTTCCTTTCCGGGTGTTTTCCATTTGCGATCTCAGATCTTTCTATGGGTTTTCTGTGCGGCTCGCGCCGAAAATATCATTTTGTGGGTAGGGTCACCTCTGCTCAGGCGCTTTTTCCTTTGATCAGCGGGGAGATGTGCTTATACACCAAAAAGGTGAGGAGCACGTCCAGCAGCCCTTTGACCAGGGTAAAGGGGGCGTTGAAAATCAGCAGGGCCTGCCAGAGGTTCTCCACCTTGGGATTGATGGCCTGATACGCCCCCATAATGGCCGAAAGGGGCAGCCCCATAATGTTCACATAGGCGGGATAGCTGATGAAATAGTTGATGGGCAGACTGCACAGGGCCATCACCACCGCTCCGGTCAGCGAGGCGATCAGCGCCCCCTTCCGGCTTTTCATGCGCTGGTAGATGAGGCCGGCAGGCAGGACAAAGGTGGCGCCCATCAGAAAGTTGCAGAGCTCCCCGGCGCCGCCGGTGTGGGTGGACAGCACGTTCACCAGGTTTTTGACGAAGCACACCGCCACGCCGCTGAGAGGACCCATGCTGAAGGCCGCGATCAGGGCGGGCAGCTCGGAGAAATCCAGCTTGATGAACTCGGGCATCAGGGGCACGCTGAAGCTGAGAAACATCAATACGGTGGCCACCGCAGCCATAATGGCGGTAACGGTGAGCTTGCGGACATTGACGCGCTTTCTGTTTGTGGGGTTTTCCATGGTTACTCCATCCTTTCGGAAATTTTCTCGCAAAGGATCCACGGCAATTACAGCTAATAAAAATCCCCGATACGCGAAACGCGCTCGGGGAAATAACAGCGAAGCAAGATCTTCCGGGTTCCGGAAAACCGCGCCTGTCATCTTCTTCCATCCGGACTGTACCGTCGGTACCGGAATCTCACCGGTTCGGCGCGGGAAGCTTTGCCGCCCCCGCGTTCGCAGACTGATAGGCCGCGCTGCCGCGTCCTAAAAACTGCCGGTCAGGAATTACACCTTGCCCCGAAGATCATTTGCTGGTATTATTTTAGTAAGGATTTCCCGGTCTGTCAAGCCTTCGGGAAAATTTTTCGGGAGTGGTTTTTTATGAAACTGTTCTGCAAAGAAGAAATGCGGCGGTTGGAGGAAGAAGCTGTCCGCTCCGGCATTTCCCTGCAGCAGCTGATGGAAGGGGCCGGGAAAGCCCTGGCAGAGGAAGCGGAGTCCCGGCTGCGGCCTTTGGCGGGACGGCGCGCCGTCCTTCTCTGCGGCAAGGGCAACAACGGCGGCGACGGCTTTGTGTGTGCCGGACTGCTTGCTCAAAGGGGCGTGATATGTGCCGTATTGCTGGTGGAAGGCGAGCCCCAAACCGCTTTGGCCCGCGAGGCTTTCCGCAAAATGCCGGACTCGGTGGAAATCTTTTGCACCGAACACCAGCGTGACCGATCGGAAGCCGTCCTGGCCCAGGCGGAGCTCATCGTGGACTGCGTGTACGGCTTTGGCTTTAAGGGCAGCCTTTCCGGAGACCCGGCCCGGTTCCTCGGCCTTGCCAACCGGCAGGACTGTTTCCGTTTGGCGGCGGACCTGCCCAGCGGCACGGAATGCGATACGGCCCGGGCGGATCCCGGTGCCTTCCGGGCGGACGTGACCGTGGCCTTTACAGCAAAAAAACCTGCCCATTGCTCCTATCCCGCCAAAGAGCACTGCGGGCAGACTGTGGTGCGGCAGGTAGGGGTGCCCCTCCGGCTGACGGAAGCCGCCAAGGTCCCGGTGTGGGAAAACAGCCCGGAGCTGTTCAAATCTTTCCTGCGGGAGCCGGCGGTTCAAAGCAACAAAGGGGATTTGGGAAAGCTTTTGATGGTCTGCGGCAGCTACGGCATGGCGGGGGCCTGTATCATGGGGGCCAGGGCCGCCCTGCGCTGCGGCGTGGGGCTGCTCACTCTGGCCGTGGACCAAAAAATTTACCCTATTCTGGCGCAGGCGGTACCGGAAGCCGTATTTCTCCCCCTGGACTGGGAGCGAGAACCGGCGCTTTGCCGGGAAAGGCTTTGTGCCGCCTTGGAAAGCGCCACCGCCTGCCTGGTGGGAAGCGGTCTGGGAAGCCTGGCGGAACAGATCTGCCCCACGGTGTTCTCCCGCTGCCGGGTCCCCCTGACAGTTGACGCCGACGCTTTGAATTTCTGTGCCCGCTGCCCCGAGCTTCTGGAAACCGCAGATACTCCTTTGATTTTAACGCCCCACCCCGGGGAGATGGCCCGGCTCTGCGGCGATACCATTCCCGAAATCCAGGGGGACCGGCTCCGGGTGGCCGCGCGAAAGGCCCGGGAATCGGGGGCCGTGGTGGCCCTGAAGGGCGCGGCTACCGTGGTGGCTTCCCCTGACGGGCGCTGCGCCTTAAATCCCACCGGGAACCCCGGCATGGCCAAGGGCGGCAGCGGCGACGTGCTGGCGGGCATGATCGCCTCCCTGACCGCTCAGGGCGTACCTGCCTTTGAGGCCGCCGCGGCAGGCGTCTATCTCCACGGCCTGGCAGGGGATCTCTGCGCCCAGCACTTTGGCAAACGGGCCATGCTGCCCACGGATCTCATCGGGTTTCTGCCCGCCGCCTTTACGGCTTTACAAGGAAGAACAGATTTGCTATAATGTGTTTCACTGTCAAATTTGGGCAGGGGATTTCATAGGAATTAGGGAAACGGGGTAACTGCATGTATACCTATCTTTGGTGCTTTTTCATTTTCGCCTTTCTGGGCTGGTGCAGCGAGGTGGTCTTTGCTGCCGTCCGGGAAAAGCGTTTCGTCAACCGCGGCTTTCTAAACGGGCCGCTCTGCCCCATTTACGGCCTGGGCGTGGTGCTCATCGACCTGTGCCTGCGGCCGGTGGGCTTTAGTATTCCCATGCTGCTTATCGGCAGCATGATCGTGGGCTCGGCCCTGGAATGGCTGGCGGGTTTTCTGCTGGAAAAGGTGTTCCATCAAAAATGGTGGGACTATTCCGACCAGCCCCACAACCTAAACGGTTATATCTGCCTGCGGTTCTCGATCCTTTGGGCCTTTGCGGGCATGGTGGTGCTCAACTGGGTTATGCCCTTCTCCCGGCTGATGATCTCCAAGATCCCCCGGACGCTGGGCTGGATTCTTCTCGCCGTCCTGCTGGCCCTGGTTTTTGCCGACTTCTGCGTGACGGTGGCCTCCATCGTGGGGATCAATCGGAAGCTGAAAAATCTGGAATACGTGTCCGGCAAGCTGAAAACCGGTTCGGATAAGCTGGGCGAAAGCCTCTTTAACGGCACCATGGCCGCCGAGGCCAAACGGGCCGAACTGGAAAAGGACTGGCAGCGGGAGGCGGCCCGCCTTAAGGAAAAGTACGAGGAAAGCCTGCGGATCAACCCCATGCACCGCCGCCTGCTGAAAGCCTTTCCCGACCTGCGTTCCCTCCGGCACAACAAAGAGCTGGAGACCCTGCGCCAAAATGTGGTGGGGATCCAGCGAAAGTCCAAGGAGGTCCTGGAGCGCAGGGACGCGGCAGCAGCCGCCGTCTACGAGGAGCGGCCCGTGCCCGGGAAGGAAAATCCCTTTGCCTGCGGCCTCTGCTTTACCAAGCTGTTCTGGGTCTTTATGCTCGGTAACGTGGTGGGCTGCGTGCTGGAAACCATCTACGCCCTGATCGTGCCGCCCCATCAGTTTGAAATGCGGACCAGCCTGGTTTTCGGGCCCTTTATCCTGGTGTACGGCTTCGGGGCCGTGGTTATCACCCTGCTGCTGTTCAAAATGTATAACCAGAAGGATTCCCTGATCTTCATCGCCAGCATGGTCATCGGCGGAGCTTTTGAATACCTTTGCAGCTTTTTGCAGCAAAGCGTTTTCGGCACGGTTTCCTGGGAATACAGCGATTCCGCGCTGAACATCAGCGGCCGGACCAATCTGATGTATTCCTTCTTTTGGGGGATCCTGGGGCTTCTCTGGGTAAAGGACCTGTACCCGGTCATCTCCCGGCAGATCCAGCGGATCCCCAAAAAGGTGGGCCGCCCCCTGACTGTCTGCGTGGCCGTTTTCATGGTCGTCGATATGGCGCTGTCCGCCGGGGCGGTATTCCGGCAGTCCCAGCGGATCAACGGCATTCCCGCCGAAAATCCGGTCCAGGTTTTCTTCGACCGTTTCTTCCCCGATGAATACCTGGAATTTATCTATCCGCATATGGAGTATGTAGGGAAGCCCGACATCGTTAAAAACGAGCCGCCCCTGCCGCCCAATCAGGATTGATCTTCCCCAAAGAGCAAATCAAAATAAAATGATAAGGAGAGACTTTCTATGGCATGCACTACGATTTTGGTAGGCAAAAAGGCGAGCTTCGACGGCTCTACCATGATTGCCCGCAATGACGACGGCTTCTTTGACGAGAAAAAGCTCATCGTTATGAACCCCAAGGACCAGCCCAAAAAGTACAAGAGCAAGATCGGCCATCTGGAGATCCAGCTGCCCGGCGACCCGATTCGGTACACCGCCACCCCCAGTGTGGACCCCGCCCACGGCGTGTGGGCCGCCAACGGCATCAACGCCGCCAACGTGGCCATGACCGCCACCGAGACCATCACCACCAACGCCCGGGTCCTGGGGGCCGATCCCATGGTGCGCTATCAAAAGCGAGAGACCTCCCGGGGCAAGGACACCCCCGGCGGCATCGGCGAAGAGGACCTGGTCTCCATTGTGCTGCCCTATATTCGCACCGCCCGGGAAGGTGTGGAACGCCTGGGCAAGCTGCTGGAGCAGTACGGCACCTATGAATCGAACGGCGTAGCCTTCTCCGACGGGGAAGAGATCTGGTGGATGGAGACCATCGGCGGCCACCACTGGATCGCCGTCCGGGTCCCCGATGACCGGTACGTCATCATGCCCAACCAGTTTGGCCTGGATCATTTCGATTTTGCCGATGCCTTTGGCAAACAGAAGAACTACCTCTGCTCCGCCGACTTGAAGGAGTTTATGGAGAAAAACCATCTGCCCCTGGATCTGGACGGGAACTTCAATCCCCGGCTGGCCTTCGGCTCTCACGACGATTCCGACCACGTGTACAATACCCCCCGGGCCTGGTTTATGGGCCGGTACTTCAATCCCACCACCTGCCGCTGGGACGGCCCCGACGCCGACTACACCCCGGAAAGCGACAACATTCCCTGGTCCTTTGTGCCGGAGCACAAGATCACCGTGGAGGAAGTGAAATACATTCTGTCCTCTTATTATCAGGGCACCCCCTACAACCCCTACGGCAAAGGGGAGCAAAAGGGAAAATACCGTCCTATCGGCATCAGCCGCACCGGGGTGATGGCAGTCTTACAGATCCGGTGCTACCTGCCCAAGGAAATTGCCGCCCTGGAGTGGGTCTGCTTCGGCGCCAATCCCTTCAATGCCGCCCTGCCGGTATACGCCAACGCCGACCGCATGCCGGCCTATCTCAGCAAGGTGACCATGGACGTGGACACCGATACCTTCTACTGGCAGAACCGTTTGATCGGCGCCATGGCCGACGCCAACTACAACGCCTGCATTCAGCTGATCGAGCGCTACCAGGCGGCGGTTTCCGCCGGCGGCCACCGGCTCGTCAACGAGTATGACCAGAAAATGCTGGAAAAGAAACAGTTCGATCTCATCGACGAGGCCAACCGAAAACTGGCCGACATGGCAAAAAAAGAAGCTTCCTCCACCTTGAGCAAGGTTCTGAAGGAAGCAAGCAAAGCCATGAAGTGCGGCTACAACCGGGCCGACAACTGACAGCTGCAAAGAAACAGCGGGGCGGAAAGCAATGTGCTTCCCGCCCTTCTCTTTTGTCAGCCCTTGGCATCGTACCAGGTTTTTCCCCAATGGGCCTCGGCCACCATGGGGACGCTCAGGCTTACGGCCTGCTCCATTTCCTCCGTCAGCAGGGTCTTGACCAGCTCCGCTTCCTCCTCCGGGCACTCCACGATCAGCTCGTCGTGTACCTGTAAAATCAGCTTTGCCTGTAATTTTTCCTGTTCCAGCCGACGGCACACCCGGATCATGGCAATCTTGATAATGTCCGCGGCCGCCCCCTGGATCGGCATGTTCCGGGCCACTCTTTCCCCAAAAGCCCGCATGTTGAAGTTGCCGCTTTTCAGCTCCGGCAGATACCGTCTCCGGCCAAAAATGTCCTCGGCGTAGCCCTTTTCCTTGGCTTCCTCCGCCACCCGCTTCATATAGGCGTCTACCCCGGCGTAATTGCGCAGGTACTCCTTGATGTAGTCGTCGGCTTCCTTGCGGGACACCCCGATATCCTTGGAGAGGGAAAAGGCTCCGATCCCGTAGACAATGCCGAAATTGACGGCCTTGGCCTTGCTGCGCATCTCGCTTGTCACCATGTCCTGGGGCATACCGAACACCCTGGCCGCC
>CAZBDS010000088.1:0-6670 GCA_964490735.1 uncultured Acutalibacter sp.
TCACGTTTTGGTAAGTGTCCGAGGGCAGCAGGACGCAGCAGACCGTCACAAAGGGCGTGCAGATCTCCCTTTCTTTCCCGCCGATTTTCACGGTTTCCGTCTCGTGGTTTGTAAGCTCCGCCGTAATTTTTAAATGCCCGCTTTTCCCGGGGAGCTCTCCGGCCGACAGCTCGCGGCCGTCCAGCTCGTAGCGGAGCTTTACGGAAACGGGCAGCCCGGCGTCGCTTTCCCCCTGATAGTACAGATCGGTTTCTTCTGTGTCCCACATGAACCCCCCGTCTTGATAAACAGGCTCGGTATCGCTTTTCAGGTTTTCAACAGCCGCTAAGCTGTTTTTGTCCACGGCCCCGTGAAAGCCTGTGTCGCTGTGGAGCCAGTCGCTGACGATCTGCTTCTGCACGGCGCCGTCTTCGTTTAGGATCACGTATACGGTCTCATCTTTTTGCAAGGGTTCCGATTGTCCCGCCGCGCTTGCCGGAACGGCACAGCCGAGGATCAGAAGCAACGATAAAAGAACTGCCAAAAGGCGTTTTCCCGCATGTTTCATAAGTCGATCAAGCTCCTTCCTTTGTGTGGGATCTCTCGATCCAGTGATAAGTGGTTTTTTTCAAAATGGGGGCAGTAAGCACCAGCAGGGCCGGCAGCACCAACAGAATCACCGCCATGCTCAGCAGGGCGCCCCGGCTGATCAGCCGGCACAGGCTGCCCAAAAGCTCCATTTTCGACACCAGCGACACGCTGAAGGTGGCGGCGAAAAAGGTTAGTCCGCTGGTGAGAATGCTTTGGCTGCACTGCTCCACGGCGATCCGGGCGGCTTCCCCGGCGGTATGCCCCAGATTCATTTCTTCCCGGAAACGGGTGGTCATCAAAATGGCGTAATCCACCGTGGCGCCCAGCTGAATGGTGCCGATCACGATGCTGGCGATAAAGGGCAGGGTCTGCCCGGCAAAATAGGGGATCCCCAGGTTGATCATAATGCCGCTTTCAATGGCGGCCACCAGAAGCACCGGTACGGAGGCGGAGCGGAACGTGAGGGCAATGATGAGAAAGACCACCGCGATGCTGGTGATGTTCACGTTGCGGAAATCCACGTCCGCGACCTCGATCAGATCCTTGGTCATAGCGCCCTCTCCGGTGATGAGCCCCTCCGGGTCGTAACGCTTCACCGCCGCCTGAAGCTCTGAAAGCTGCCGGTTCTGCTCTTCAGAGCCGCTTTTGTAAGAGGAATTGGCCAAAATCAGCCTGCGTCCACCGGCCTCGAAGATCTCCTTTACTTCTTCCGGCAGGAATTCCTCCGGGATCCCGGCGCCCAAGAATTTTTCATAGCTCAGCACCTGGTGGATCCCCTCCACCTGTTCCAGCTCCCGGGTGAGGCTCTGCAGGGCCTGCGGCGGCAGATCCTCGTTTACCATGATGAAGTGGGAGGTGGTCATATCGAAATCGTCCTTCAGGCGGTTGGTTCCCGCGATGCCCGGAAGGTCCTGAGGCAGGGAATCGGTAATGGTGTAGTACACGGGCGTTTTGGCCTGGGCGATGGCAAAGGGCAGAAACAGAAGCGCGAAAACGATCAAAATCGGCACGCGCTTTTTGACCACAAAGCCCGCCGTGCGGGTCAGCTTGGGGATAAAGGTGCGGTGCGTGTGCTTTTGAATGGAGCGCCGGAAGGTCATGATCAGCGCGGGCAGAATGGTCAGCGTGCACAGCACTCCCAGCAGCACGCCCTTTGCCATCACGATGCCGATATCCCTTCCCAGGGTCAGCCGCATGGTGCACAGGGCCAAAAACCCGGCAATGGTGGTAAGGGAGCTGGCGGAAATGGAGGAAAAGGTCTTTTGAATCGCGCCGACCATGGCGCTTTCGTCGTCCAGGCCTCCGTTTCGCTCTTCCTCAAAGCGGTGCAGAAGGAAAATGGAAAAGTCCATGGTCACGCCAAGCTGCAGCACGGTGGCAAGCGCTTCGGTGATGTAGCTGATCTCTCCCAGGAAAATATTGGTGCCGAAATTGTAGGCGATGGGAAATACCATACCCAGCATGAACAGCAGCGGGATCACGGTTTCCTTCATGCTCAAAAACAGAATGAGCAGGGACGCCCCCACGGCGCAGAGAATGTAGAGGGGCATTTCTTCCTGCACCAGAGCGCGGGTGTCTTCCAAGATGGCCGACATGCCGCCCAAGAAGCAATTCTCCCGCAGCAGTTCTTTGATTTTGCGCTGGGCCGCCATGGTGATCTCGTGGGCGCTGGGGTTTTCAAACTGCACGATCAGCAGGGTGGCGCCGCTGTCGTTGTAAAAGAATTTTTGCAGATCCTCCGGCAGCATTTCCTTTGGGGTGGAAACGTCCAGAAAATCGCTGGTCCACAGAACGCTTTTTACGCCTTCCACCTGCCCAAGCTCTTCCTTCAGCTTCAGGGTGTCCGCCGTAGTCATATGCTCCACGGTGATCATGGAAACCGAAGCCATGTTGAAGTCGTCCTCCAGGTATCCTTCCCCGATCACGGATTCCAGCTCTTCCGGCAGATAGGTGAGGATATCGTAATTGATATAGGTCCCCACCGCGCCCAACAGGGAGGGAATCAGCAGCACCACCGCCAGCAGGAGCACCAGCTTTCTGTGTTTGACCACTCCACGGGCAAACCGTTCCATACAGTCGCTTCCTTTCCGTCGTTTTTCCGGGCTTCCCCCAATACCTATGCGGAAAGCTCGAATAAATGACTAATAGTCATTTTTGGTACAGCGAAAAGGATACCGCAAAAATGACCAATAGTCAATATTGCAGGATACCGAAAATTTCGGTCTGCAAAAAGTGACTATTGGTCATTTTAACAAAAACCGCGGATCCCCCTTGCCCTTTTCCGAAAAAAGTGGTTCAATGCTCTTAAAGGACCTTCCCTGGGGGGAAACGGAGGCTGGAACAATGGGTGAAAAAGTCGATTTGAAAAAGGAACAAAAGAAGCAGAGCCTTTTAGACGCGGCCTACCGCCTCTTTTTGGACAAGGGCGTGGCGAAAACCTCTGTGGACGAAATTGCCAAAGGGGCCAATGTGGCAAAGGGCACCTTCTATCTGTATTTTCACGATAAGGACCATCTGCTGCAGCAGCTGGCCTATCAAATCTCGTTCCGGGTGCTCTCCGAAGGGTATGAGTTTGTCAGCGCCCGGCAGACAGATTCTTTTACGGAGAACGTGATCCTGCTGATCGACTATGTAATCGAATATTTCAAAGGAAACAAGCTGATCCTGCGGCTGATCCAGCGGAATTTCTCCTGGCCCATAGTGGAAAAGCAGCTGAGCCTGCGGGAGGATCCCCTCTGGGACAAGCTGATGGCGGCGGTGGAAAAGAGCGGCGTGGCCCGGGGAAGGACCGAGGACGAGCTGTTCAAGCTGATCTTCGTCATTTTGGAAATGATCGGTTCCACCTGCTATTCCTCCATCATTCAGGGCAATCCGGACACCATCGACAATATGAAGCCCGTGCTGTACGGCCTGGTGCGGAAAATGATAGATTAAACCGGCCCGGGGAAGATATAGAAGGCCGATTTGCTCTGAAATCAAAAGATGAAGAATTGTTTTGACGTTCTGTTGACAAACCATTCTTCGTCTTGTATCATGGGCTCAATTACGAGTTTCCTATGGAAAAAGGAGAGGGTTTAGGGTGGCAGTCATTCCCAACAGGCCGAAATGGAAAGGCGTCATGACCGACCGGGAGCGCTTCAATAACCAGATGCACTATAAGCCGGTGGACCGCTGCTTCAACATGGAGTTCGGCTATTGGCAGGAAAATTACAGCGTGTGGACCATGTTTTCCGAAAACGGGATCACCAACGAGGGCGAAGCCAACGCTTTCTTCAATTTTGACAGGATAGAGGGCGCAGGCGGAAAGCTGTGGATGAATCCGAGCTTTGAGGAAAAGATCGTCGGCGAGACGGAAACGTCCTATATCCTGATCAACGGGGACGGCCTGACGGCGGAGGTGCCCAAGGACGGCCATGGTACGATCCCCCATTACATCTCTCCCTCCATCGTCACGCCGGAGGACTGGAAACGCTGCAAGGAAGAGCGCTTCCGGCTGGACGATCCCGCCCGGAAGGTGGACGTGGAGGCCCTGAAAAAGCGGTATCCCGACGACAGGACCTTCCCCCTGGGGGTGGACTGCGGCTCCATGATCGGGAAGATCCGGGATATGCTCACCTTTGAAGGGCTTGCCTATGCCTGCTACGATTATCCGGATATGGTGGAGGACATGGTGGAGACCTGCTGCCTTTTGGCGGAAAATTTCCTGGACCAGGTGCTGCCCCATATCACCTTCGACTACGCCAGCGGCTGGGAGGATATCTGCTTTAAAAACGGGCCCATCGTCACGGTGGATTTCTTTAAAAGCGTGGTGATGCCCCGCTACAAGAGGATCAGCAAAAAGCTGCGGGAACACGGCATAGACCTGTGGTACATCGACTGTGACGGCGATGTGCGGCCCCTGCTGCCCTATTTTTTGGAGGGCGGCGTCAACTGCCTGTTTCCCTTCGAGGTCAACGGCTGCGCCCACCCTGGGGAGCTTCTGCGGGAGTACGGCGGAGAGCTGCGCATTATGGGCGGCTTTGACAAGATTCAGCTGGGAGGGGGCCGGGAGGCCATCAAAAACTATATGGAGTCTCTTGTCCCTCTGGTGGAGCGGGGCGGCTTTATCCCCTTCTGCGACCACCGCTGCCCGCCCAACGTGAAACAGGAGGATTATCTTTACTATCTGGACCTGAAGGAGCAGATGTTTGGAATGAAGGCCTGAAGCCGCCGCAGAGGGCAAAAAAACAGGAAATCGCACAAAAACAAAAATCGGGCGGCAGGCGGACAGCTTGCCGCCCGTGCTTTTCGCTCTATGGTAAGGCTTATAATAATTGACATTTTCAAAAAGAGTTGATATTATGGATATGAAATAAATTCTATGTATTTTATATATCAATCAATGGCTGTATGAGTATCTGAGGGGGTTATTATAATGACGAAGTCGTCTTTAAAAAAGCTTCTGGTGGTTTTGCTGGCTTTCGCTCTCGTCATTTCGGGAATCCTGGTTTTCCTTTTGAGCCGCAGGCAAAGCTGCGCGAACCCCTTCCCCATGTGGCTGGAAGTGCCCGCGGGAGAAAGCTTGGAATCTCCGGAGCATATTCAGTTAAAATATGCCGGGTGCAGTTTTGATTTGTCTTCCGCAGAGGAAGAGAAGGTCACGGTCCAAATTGCGTGTACCTCAACCGAATACATGCAACGTTGGAAGTGGTATTTTTTTATCCTGTATCAAAATACCGAAGGCAGCGTATGGCACATTGTTTTTGCTACGAGTAATATTTTAACACTCGAAAGCTGCCTAATTCCCCCCGGAACGGATACGTTGGAATGCACTGTTTCCCGGAAGATATTTGCTCACAAAGGCGCCTACAAAATCGCGTTACTCGACAGGGGAACCTGCGACCTGCCGAGAGAGGAGCTTTGGAACGGGGAGGACGAGGAATGCGCCCGGCTGGACGATTGCCCCACGGAAAGCGGTTTTCCCATGTATCGGGACGCATTGATAGAGACCTGGCTGGCGGAAGCACAGCCGGGTGTGGAACTGACTGGCACGGAGCTGGTCAAAGGGAAAGAGGCGGACACTCTCAAGCTTACCGTTAGGGTGCAGGAAAATACAACTGTTGACGACGATGGTGGGTCCTGTTCCATTCTGTTCTGCCCGCCGGAAAGCGATGAACGGGTTCTCGTCTATACTCCGGCGAAAAGCTATTTTGATTTTTACAATTTTTCAAAAAGAACGAACCCCAGGGGAGAGACAACCCCCAGGGAACTTGCCCCGGGGCTTAATACAGTGGAATACTCTCTGCCGAAAGGCCTGTTTCAGCAGAAGGGGGAGTATTACATCAACTGCGCCCTGGGAGGCTTTAAGGTTTTCGAGAAGTAGTGCAATCCCGGAACAGCGCTGCTCTTGCGTATCTCCTGCGCTTGAGCTTGCCATAAAGGAAGAGACACCCAAAGGGTGTCTCTTCCTTTATGTGGTTTCAATACAAAATAGATGTCCTTTGTCCTTGCCCAGACGCCAAAAAAGAGAGCCGGCCACAAGGGCCGTCTCTCATTTTTGTGGCACTACCGCAATTCGAACATCCAGAGCACCTTTTGACCCCAACGATGCAGATTTTATGCGGTTTTCAGCGTTTTCAAAACCGTGTGCAACAAAAAAGATGTCATACGCACTGTTGGAATTCTACCATGTGTTTGAGCAAAATGCAAGCCCGGAATCACATCTCCGGGCCGTAATCCTGACCTTCTTCCTCGCCGTCATTTCCATCGCCATCAATTTCAAAATCGTCAGCAGAAACGCTGGGCGTCTCATCAGCGAAGTCCTCCTCCGCTTCGATACCTTCCGGGTCAAAAGTATCCTCAGAACCGGAGCCACTAATAGTCGCGTTGGGTTCATCCTCGCCCTGTTCCACCGGGGCTTCTTCCGGGTCTTCTTCTCCAGCCGGTTCTTCCTCGCCATTTCCCTGATGCAGCGCTTCGTCACGCTCCAACTCGTCCTCAATGAGGCCAATCACAAACTGCTTTTGGGTCATGTTGTTCCGGCGAAGATAATCCTTGATCCGCTGAAACAGATCCTCCGGCACCTGAAATGCCAGGGTTCTCATGTTTTCCATGCTTTTGC
>CAZBDS010000089.1:0-6663 GCA_964490735.1 uncultured Acutalibacter sp.
CTGTATTGAGCACATACTGCTTCTGAGGCCCGTCCGCTCGGAAACCGCCGTCAGCCGCAGCTGTACTGCTCTGAGAAGTTATGAAAAAACATTATAAGGAGCATTGTACTATGCGTTACATCGTAGAGGTTTTGAAAAAGCACCGCACGCTGGCCCTGTTTTATGTTTTGCTGGGCGTTTTGTGCGCGTTTATGACCACCTTCCGCGCCCGCTGTTTTCAAACAGTGATCGACGGTCTGACAAGCCACACTGCTTCTCTGGGGCAGATCTTGTTTTACGGCGCTCTGCTGGTGGTAACCTATCTTGCCAATTATCTCGACAACTACCCGGAACGCCGTCTGGAACAGGAGATTTATTTTGATTTCAAACTTCTGGCCCTGCGGAAGATCGGGAAAATGGATTTTCAATCCTATCAGAAGCTGGGAACGGGGGAGCTGATCCAACGGCTGGAAAACGGAGCCGAAGCGGGAAAAAATCTCCTGCTCGATTTCTGGTTCCGGTTGATTCGGGAGCTGCTGCCTACGGCCCTGTTCAGCATCTGTTTCATCTGGGCTATCCATCGAACCATTGCGTACATGGTGCTGGGCGGCTATCTTCTTGTGTTTCTCGTCACCAATCTTCTTCTGAGGTTTCTCTATCAAATCAAAGAAAAGATCCTGACCGGGGAGGAGCAGATGAATCACTACCTGGTTCGCGGTTTTCTGGAAATGCCTGTTTTCCGGCTGGCCAGGCAATTCCCGGCAGAGATTCGAAAAGCGGAAAAGGCCAAAGAGCAGATCGTAGGGGCCAAGGTGAAAATGACTCTGATCCACGAGGCTTTCTTCACGATTTTTGCGTTGTTGGTTGCGGTGCTGGACATTGTCATTCTCGTCTATGCCTGGAATACCGGCAGCGTATCGGTTGGATCTGTCGTGGCGCTGTTGTCTCTGCTGGACAATGCCTATACGCCCATTGCCATCTTCAATGTAGTGTATGTGGACTATAAGCTGAACAAATCGGCCTTTCGGCGTCTCGAAGGTTTCCTGTCGGAAAAGGAGGACCCCCAGCTGGAAACAGGCAAAAATTTTCCAATCTGCCGGGGTGGTATTGAAATCAAGGGACTTTCCTTCAGTTATGAGGGACGGCAAATTTTCCACAATCTGGATCTGTCGGTCCGGCCGGGGGAAAAAGTGGCCTTTGTGGGAGAAAGCGGCTCGGGAAAGACCACGCTGCTCAAGCTGCTGGCCGGGCTGGTAAAATACGATTCAGGCAGTATTGCCATCGATGGAAATGAATTGAAGGAGCTTTGCCTGGACAGTCTTTACCAGCGTTTAAGCTATCTTTCCCAGGATTCTGCGGTATTTGACGGCACCCTGCGGGAGAATCTGGTCTTCGACCGCCCGGTTCCCGATGAAGAATTGCTGGAAGCCCTGGATCAGGTTCGGCTCACTCAGCTTCTGGCAGAGCTGGAACAAGGGCTGGACACAAGAATAGGGGAGAGAGGCGCAACCCTTTCCGGCGGCGAACGGCAGCGGGTAGCACTGGCCCGCCTTTGGCTGGAACAAAAGGATATCGCCGTTCTGGATGAAGCCACTTCCGCTTTGGACAACCTCACCGAGGAAATCGTAATGGAACGAAGTCTTGCCAGGTTAAAGGACCGCACGGTTATCGTGGTGGCCCACCGGCTGAGTTCTATAGCCAGCTTTGACCGGCTGGTGGTATTCCAAAATGGTGAGATCACCGCCCAGGGAACTTTCTCGGAGCTTATGGAAAATGATCCCTATTTTGCCGAACTGTACAGAGCAAGCATCGTATAACTAAATCGTCACATAAAGGAGCCTCGCAGCTCATAGAATGTATCGTATCGAGAACGGTCATTCTGGAGTTGCGAGGTTTTTTTATGAAACAGATCAAGGCTGTCCTGTTGTCTATTGGGGTTACGGCGCTGGTGAGCGCGGCTTTTTTGGCGCTGATTGCGCTTATAACAGCAAAGACTGGATCCCTGCCGAAAAGCTCGCTGTCTGTGCTCACCACAGGTGCGGGCTGCATCGCAGTCTGTGTAGGAAGCTTTTTAGCCTCTTTGTATGCGAAAGAGAAAGGGATTCTTCTGGGACTGATCTGTGGGACGTGTTTTTTGCTTTGCGTGGGTTGCGTCTCGGTTTTTGCACTGCAGGCCAGTCTCGGCATTGGCAGCCTTGGCAAAGCCGCCGCTGTTTTGCTCAGCGGTTCCATTGGGGGAATTTTTGGAGTTAACCGAAAAAGCCGCGTGAAATTTTAACCGGTGTTTGCATTTGTAAGGAAGAGGGGAGACACAGCCAATAGGATGTTGCATTTTTATACACACAATATTTTGTGAAATTGACATAACCCAAAAGGGGAAATATACAGGAGTTTACATAAAACAAATTACATAATTTTATCTGGTTGAAATAAAATCGAAAAAATATTCAATCTTCTTCTTGAAAAATCTTCTCATTTGTATTATAGTATATGACTGTAAGCATTTGTTTCTTCACGGGCTTTCAAAAAGCCCTCTATTTTTTCCCGTTTGAGGCAGAAATAGTCAGAATTTGGCTTTATAACTGGAAAAATCCGAATACCTAAAACCGCAAAATGTGCTGTTTGCCTTGTTCTAACTTTCTATATCTTGCGGTTTTTGGCGTTGCAAAAAAGAAGAAAACCTGCTCTTGATTTCTTTTTTGCTTTCTCCGAATTCCTTTTTGTGAAACATTTGCTTTCTGGCAACTGGTTTCAAATAATGAAACTTTGGTTGCAAAAACGCTTTTCAAATTTATACGTTGTTTTCTTTTTCTGGAGCGTATAGATTCCGTTTATTTTTCATAAGTATGGATCGGTTCTTAATTTTCGTCAAAGGAAAGAGAGACGATCTACTATGAAAATGCGGGATTTTCCAAAAAGCGGCAAACGGCTTGAAGGCGTCAGTTTGTGGACACGCTGTTTCCAACAGAAGGGAGTTTCTCTGCTTCTTTTTCTTGCCTTGACACTTGGGATCCTGACCGGGCCGATTTTGGCTGCTGTTTTTGATCTCTTTGGAGAGGCCGAGGTCCTACCCCTGCTGTTTTCCGGCATACCCGCTGCTGGCTCCGGTATTTTTCCGCGTATCTCCACATTCTTGCTGAACCAGCTGATCTTTCTTACGGCGGATTTTCTTTTGGGAATCACAGCTTTTGGTGCATTTGCCATACCGCTCTGCGTCTTTCTCCGCGGAATGGCCGCAGGCTTGGGAGTTTCCTCCTTCCTTTGGGTGGACGGGCTTTCGGGCTTTGGAAGATCCGCTTTATCATATATGCCGGCCTCGGCTGCTTCTCTTCTGCTGTTCCTTCTTTTTTCCATGAGGGCCATGCTTTTTGCGGACCGTTTCCGGAAAGCCGGGTTTTCCCGTTTGGAAGAACCTCTCAATTTCTGGGACTACTGGAAGGAATTTCTTGAGTTCTTGACCTGTGCGGTGGTCGTCTCTGTATGCGGAGGAGCTCTGTCAGCCCTGGAAATGGTATTTTTTCATAGTTAGGAAGGTGGGTTAAGGGTATGAATGACTACTATTCCATGTTCAGCGAGTATTTGACAAACCAAAAATCGAATTCACTCAACACCAGGGAATCCTATCTCCGGGACACCATGAATTTTTTGGAGTTTCTTTCTGAAAAAGGGGTTTTTCCCGTAGATGCGGAAGAGCATCATATTCAGGAATATGTAGATCATCTGCACGATCTGCAGCGTTCTCCCACTACTATTTCCAGAAACCTGGCTTCCGTGCGCTGCTTCTACAAGTTTTTAATATTCCGGGGCCTTTTGGATCACAGCCCTGCCAAAAACATTAAGCTGGAAAAAGCCGAAAAGAAGCTGCCCCAAGTGCTTTCGGGTCAGGAGATTGAGCTTTTGCTGGCGCAGCCCAACATTACCGAACCCAAAGGCTGCCGGGATAAGGCTATGCTGGAACTGCTGTATGCCACGGGTATTCGCGCTTCCGAGCTTATCAATCTGAATATCAAAGATATCAATTTGCGTTCCGGCGTACTGTATTGCCGCGGCACCAAGGGGGTCCGGCCCATTCCCGTATATCCGTCTGCGGTGGTTGCCGTGTCCGACTATATCTACCGTATGCGCGGTCTTATTGTTGGCCCCGAGAGCGGAAACGCTCTGTTTGTCAACTTAAACGGCGGCCGTCTGACCCGCCAGGGCTTCTGGAAAATTGTAAAGGGGTATGCGACGGAAGCCGGGATCGACAAGGAAATCACGCCTCATACGCTGCGGCATTCCTTCGCTCTGCATTTACTGGAAAACGGCGCTTCTGTCAAGGATATTCAATCCATGATGGGACATGCTGATATTTCGTCCACCCAGGTTTATGTGCAGCTGATGGACAACCATGTTAAGCAAGTCTATCAGGACTGCCACCCCAAAGCAAAACTGGGTTGACAAGCATTGAATAAGCGGTATTGGAGTTGATCATTTGGCATTTTTAGGTATTTTTGGCAACTACGACAAGCCCGGTCCGGGCGTAAGCAAGGACGAGCCTCCCAAGGCAGCGCCGGTTCGGTTTTTCGAGATTTTTTTCCGGAAATGGACCAAACTGATCCAGGCAAATCTAATTTTTCTTCTGCCCACGCTGGTGGCAGTCGTTTTGATGGTCGCTCTGCAAATGGTGCCCACGCAGTTTGTACTGCAATTACCCACCGATGCGGGAGCCCTTCAGCTCAACGTCTGGGTCCTCTTTGTAATGCCATTCCCACTGGTGCTGTTGTCGCCCTTTACGGCCGGCCTTACTTTTATCACCAGGAATTTCGCCAGGGAAGAGCATGCCTTTGTCTGGTCTGATTTCTGGTCCGCTGTAAAAAACAACTGGAAATATTTCTTGATCAACGGCGTGGTATTCTATCTGCTGTACGTTATTCTCGGCTTTTCTATGATCTACTATTACAGCAGCGCCATGCGGGAAACCTTGTTCTTTGTGCCGTTCTGGCTTTGTGTGGTGCTCAGTATTCTGCTGCTGTTCGCGCAATACTATGTGCCTATGATGATCATCACCTTTGATCTGAAGCTTACCCAGATCTACCGGAATGCCATGATTTTCTCGCTGGCCGGGCTGGGCAGGAATTTGCTGATCACCGTGATCCTTGCGGGATTGCTGATCCTGGTTTACGCTGTGATTCCCATGACGATGATCACCTTAATGATTCTGGTCTTGTACGTAATTCTGTTTGCCTTTTCTCTGACAAGCTACTTTATCAATTTTACGATCTATCCTGTCATCGAACGCTATCTGATTAAGCCATATGAGCAGAAGCTGGCAGATGAAAAGAAAGAACTGACCGTAGAGGAAAAATACGCCGGCCTGTTTTCCTCGGAACCTGCCGAGGAAGAGGAAGACGATGAAAAAGAAAAATACGTCTATATCAACGGTAAGCTGGTCAAAAAGTCAGAGCTGCCTGAAGACGACAAATAGGGAACAGATAGAAAAAGCACAGGCTCTTCGTGAGCCTGTGCTTTTTTGTGCGTTTTTCAGTCTTGCTCGTCTGGGCCATCCTGTCTTGAGGCACTTTGCTTTTTAGCAGTGCTTTTTTCCTTTACTTTGGCCAAAGGATTGGCGTTGATAGCGGCTTCCATCTGATTGCTGGAGGTGTGGGTGTAGATCTCGGTAGTGCCCAGGTTGGCGTGCCCCAAAATGTCCTGCAACACTCGAATATCCACATTGCCATAGCGGTACATCAGCGTCGCAGCGGTGTGGCGCAGCTTGTGAACCGAATAGCCGGGACCGCTCAAACCGATTTTATCCAGGTATTTCTTCACGATGACCTGCACCATCTGGTGGCTGATCCTTGTTAAGCGATTGCTAAGAAACAAAGCGTCCCGATCTTTTACGTTATCCTTGGGCCGCACAGCTAGGTAGCTGTTAATAGACTCCATACAAGCTTCGTTTAAGTACACGATCCGTTCCTTATTGCCTTTTCCCAAGATCCTGATCGTGGAATTGTTGTGGATCACGTCCGTGATATTGATGCCCACCAACTCGGAAAGCCGCATACCGCAGTTTAAAAACAGGGTAAGCATACAGCGGTCCCGTTCCTTATCCGGGCCGTCCACCGCGTTCAGAAGTTCGATACTTTGTTCGAGAGACAAAAAATGGGGGAGCGACTTCTTCTTTTTGGGAGAAGTCAGGTTCTCCGTAGGGTTTTCCGGCAGGATTTTTTCATGGACAGTCATGTATTGAAAGAAGGATTTCAGGGAAGTGGATTTTCGCTGTCTGGTGGAAGCCATATTGTTGCGCTCGTCCGCCACAAAGTTCATATAGGAAAAAACATCGTAGCTTTTAATGGATTTGAGAAAGTCTGCATCCACATCTGTAACAGTAATTTCGTCTAAAGCTGTGTCTGCAGGAACAAGGCCGCGGTCCAGTTTGATAAAACGGAAAAATGAACGGAGATCCTTACAATACTGATCTACCGTCTTTGCGGAAAGACCTTTCACATTCCTGAGATACATTGCGTATTCCTGCACTGCATATGGCATATCGTTTTTGATGGAAAATCCCATTTTGACAGCCCCTTTTCAATTTTGCCCTTCCCCAAATTAGAGAAAATATTGATTTTCTCTAATTATGTATTTCTGCTTTCAGTCGCTTCCCCAATCCATATAGAATGGCTCTTAAGCGACGGCTGTGTTGTT
>CAZBDS010000090.1:0-6623 GCA_964490735.1 uncultured Acutalibacter sp.
AAGTGCCATTTACTGTAACCACAAAGACCTTTGTGCCATTGGCAGTGTAATAGGTTGAATCCTTTGAACCTATCTTCCCAGTACGAGGTTGAATGGCTGGTTCATACACATTCGTAACAATATAGCTGCCATCGTCCAAATACTCTGTGGAGGTGGATACCAGCTTGTCTTCCGGAGCGGCAAAAGCTGCCACGGAGGTGGAGATGAGAAGCAGCATAACAGTCAGGGTAAGAGCTAAAAAGCGTTTCATAGGGACAAGACTCCTTTTGAAATATTTGGTATTGAAGGGAAAGCACTTCAATAAACACCTAAAGCGTCAGAATGATCGGAAAAAGAATCGTCAGTTATAGTATTGTCATAATTTCCATGATAGAAGTAGTGCATATCGTGCACATAGAAAGCCGCCAGTGCAACCAGAACGACAAGGGCTGCCGCAAAGAAAGCGGTTACCAAGCGGATCGTCCGCTTTTTCCGCCTTGCCTTCTTCAAACCGTCCTCCGATTCGATTTCCGGCAAAAAGGAAATGGCAATTTCTTCCGGCGAACCGAATCTCTGCACAAAATCTTCCCAAACCGCATTGGGGTTTTCTTGGGCGAAAGCGTCCAGGTTTTCCTGAAAATCTTTCAAAAACGTTTTCTTCCCCGCCATAAAGTAAGGAAGGTTGCGCTTTATGGCCCTTAAGTATTTACAAGCGATCCCGTTTCCCACAAACAATCTCCTTATTCTTCCGTAAGCCCGTCCAGAATTTTTTGAATGGACTGGCTTACCACTTGGTATTCCCGCACCAGAACCGCAAGCCGTTCCTCACCGGCAGGCTCCAGATGATAGTAGACCCGGGTACGGCGCTCTCCCACCAGCTTTTTATAAGAGCGAATATATTTTTCGCTTTCCAGCCGGTAAAAGGTGGGGTACAGGGAGCCTTCCGGGACAGCAAGAACACTGGATCCCCGTTCACCGATCAAATGGGAAATCTCATATCCATATCTGTCGCCGCTTTTCAAAAGTGCCAGAACCAGCATTTCCAGCGACCCTTTTTTAAAACTGTCCCGTAAAGCCATCGGAAAAATCCTTTCATATTTAACACCTGTATTGTAGCAGAATTTTTTGGAAATGTAAAGATACTCATTGACAAAATTTTATGTCCTCATTATTATATAAACAAAAATATTGGAAACCAGAAGTATTCGCTTCGGGGCAGCAGCTGCACTTGTCTTTTCACGGCAAATCCTTCGTAAACGGAGAAGAGGGGTCTGGGGGAATAGTAAAGGGGATCCGAAAAAGAGCAGAAAAAAGGAGGAGCTGCGAAAGCAGGTTACAGTATAATTTTAAGAGCAGCTCCAGAATTGGAGCTGCTCTTTTGACGTTTTTCGACTTTTGGAACTTGAGTTCCTGGCCCAGAGCCCTGTCTCCTTCTATGCTATTAGTTAACGCAGCGTACAAGTTCCGCCCAAAGCGGAACCCGCAGTGCGTTTACTGATCACATGGAGAGGAGGTGAGCCTTTTGAAAACTTTAATGGATGCTAGAAAGTTTTCTGCCTGCCTGTGCGCCAGCAGCTTCAGACAGGAGCCCTTTGCCGAGTTGATTGGCTGTTCCGACCGCCAGGTTCGCAAGTGGATGGTCAAAAATACCGACGTGCATATCTCTACCCTTTGGCCAATCTCCCAGAGCCTTGGCGTACCGATTGAGAAGCTACTAAGCCATTTCCCCGATGAAAAGGAGTGAATACCATGTCGAACGAGCTGCTTACCCTGTACCGCGCCTGGCTGGGCGAGCCCTCCGCCGTTCCCGCCGAGCCTATCCCGCTTGGGAATCTTGACATTTTTGAGGACGACCTTCAGGTTGTCAACCGGCTTTTCTGGGCAATCCCTCTTCCTGCCCGGGATTCTATGCGGCTGTTTCTTTTCTTTGAAGAAAACAGCTTCTTGAAAGATCCTGCCGGCGACCTTGTCCTTCTTTCTTCCTCTTTACACCCGTACACTCTTTAACTTGTCTCTTCGCAGCGGATTCCGCAAGGAATCCGCTGTTTGCTTTAATAATTTGCCGAAAAGCGATGAAAAGAAAGAAAAACCGTGCTATAATCAGGGCAGGAGCTTGGCGAAAGGAGAGTAAGGGTATGTCAACTAATTCCGTGGAACGCTGGTCCGTGTTTGAGGTTTCCGTTCAGGGGCCGACCGAGGGGAACCCCTTTACGGAACGGGAGCTCTCCGGCTGGTTCCGGAGCAAAAGCGAAGAAAAGCGGGTTCAAGGCTTTTACGACGGCGAGGGCATATACAAGGTCCGCTTTATGCCCGGCTTTGAGGAAGAATATACCTACGAGCTCTCCGGCAATTTCCCGGAGGCGGCAGTCTCTGGGAAATTTACAGCAACGGCGCCGGGCAGGGGCAATCACGGCCCGGTCCATGTGGTGAACGGCTACCATTTTGCCTACGAGGACGCCACGCCCTACTATTCTGTGGGGACCACCTGTTATGTGTGGGAGCACCAGCCCGATGAAATCTACGAAAAGACCCTGCGGGAGCTTGACAAGGGGTATTTTAACAAGCTGCGCTTCTGCGTGTTTCCCAAGCACTATATCCACAATTTTAAGGACCCGGTCACCTTCCCTTATGAGGGCACGCCGGTGGACAATTCGGGCCTCTGCGAGGAGACCTTTACCTATGAAGCGGATTACTCGGGAAATCACTGGGATTTCACCCGGTTTAACCCCGAGCATTTCCGCCGGGTGGAGCGGGCGATCCTGGATTTGCAGAAGCGGGGGATCGAGGCGGATCTCATCGTTATGCATCCCTACGACCGCTGGGGCTTTTCCGCCATGACAAGGGAGCAGGACGACCTGTACTGGAAGTATGTTATCGCCCGGTTTTCCGCCTACCGCAACGTGTGGTGGAGCCTTGCCAATGAATACGACCTGCTCCGCGCCAAAACTCTCGCGGATTGGGAGCATTACGCGGAATTATTATGTAAACTTGACCCTTATGGCCATCTGCGGGGGATTCACAACTGCATTGCCTTTTACGATCATTCCCGGCCCTGGATTACCCACTGCTCTCTGCAACGCCAGGACCTGTACCGCCACGTGGAGTATACTTCCGATTACCGCACCCGCTGGGGCAAGCCCGTGGTGTGGGACGAGATTGCCTACGAGGGAAATCTCGACATGGGCTGGGGCAACATTTCCGGCCGGGAACTGGTACGCCGCTTCTGGGAAGCAAGCCTGCGGGGCGGTTACGCGGGCCACGGCGAGACCTATGTGGACGAGGAAAACGATGTGCTGTGGTGGAGCCATGGCGGGGAGCTTCACGGTGAAAGCCCGGCAAGGATCAAATTTCTCCACGAAATCCTGTGTCAGACGCCGGGCTATGGGCTGCGGCAGGGGCAGGGCAGCTTTGACGAGACGGTGGCCGTGCCGGACGGTCCCGAAGCCATGATGAACGGTGGGGGGTATGAGATCCACTATTACGGTTTCGGCCGCCCCAGCTACCGGGATTTCTATAAGCCTTTGGAGGAACGGTGGAAGGTGCAGATCATCGACACTTGGGAGATGACGGTGACCGACGCCGGCGTGCACAGTGGGAAATTCCGCATTGCCCTGCCCGGCAGGGAATACATGGCCGTGCGCCTGATAAGGGAAGATTAACTGAAAGGAGAAGCTTCATGTTTTACACTGCGAACTATGCGTCGCCCCTGGGGAAGATCCTGCTGGCGGCGGACGATACGGGTCTGACGGGCCTGTGGTTTGAGGGCCAGAAATACTTTGCCCGGGGCCTGGGGGAGGTGCGGGAAGAAAGCTCCTTGCCGGTGCTGGACCGTGCCAAACAGTGGCTGGACCTCTATTTTGAGGGAAAGGTCCCAGACTTTTCGGTCCCCCTGCACCTGCTGGGGACCCCTTTCCAGCAACAGGTCTGGGAGCTGCTGCTGGCCATTCCCTATGGGCAGACCCGGACCTACGGCCAGCTGGCGGAGCAGCTTGCCGAAAAGGGGGGACTGGAGCACATGGCCGCCCGGGCTGTGGGCAGCGCTGTGGGCCGCAATCCGGTTTCGATCATCGTGCCCTGCCACCGGGTGGTGGGCGCTGCCGGAAGCCTGACCGGCTATGCGGGCGGGATCCAGCGAAAGACCGCCCTTCTCCGTTTGGAGCACCTAGCGGTGGGCGCACGTGATTTTTCTTCAGTGGAAACCGGAAGTGCACCGCCCGACCGGTAGTCCATTCACTGCGCAGCGGCAAAACAAAAAGCGTCCGGGGCAAAAGTCCCGGACGCTTGCTTTATGAGAATTCAGATCCGCATGCCGTCATAGGCGATGGTCACATGGGCCGGGGCGTGCTCGTCCAGATAGGCCTGGTATTCCCGCTGGGAAAAGCTTTGCACCGGATTGATGTGGGTGACATAGACGGCGGTGTGATCGTCTATTGCTTTGTGCTCCCGCAGGGCGGCAAGCTGGCGGCAGAGCAGGGCGGCGTCCATGTGTCCGGACGATTCTTCCAGGGCGATGGAGCCAAAGGTGCCCTCTGTAATGAAGGTATCCAGGGGCCGCTGCAATGTTTCGGCCAAAAACCGCAGGGTCTCTTCGCTGTATAGGCCGGTGTCGCAGGCGTAAAGCCAGCTGCCCCGCTCCCAGGAGATCAGGTAATTCAGGGCGGTTTCCCCTTCGCCATAGCCCCGGTGGCAGGTGGGCAGGGGAGTTACCCGCTTGTCCCCGGCGGCAAAGGTCTCATAGGGCCGGACGGCGTGAAAGGCGATGGCGTCCTTTTGCAGCAGCCTGTCCAAAAGGGTGCCGAAGCTGCCGTAAAGATCCTGGGCGTGGCGTACCAGCTCCATGGTCCAGCGAAGCCCGGGCTCCGACAGGTAAAAGTGAATGGGCTTTTGAATGTCGGTCATGGTGAGAATGGAAAAGGTGGCGTCGGAAAAATGGTCCTCGTGGGTGTGGGTGATCAGCACCTGCTCCACGCCGTCCAGCGGCGCGCCGTAATGCTGGGAGGCGGCGGCAGCGTCGGGGCCGAAGTCGATCATGGTGGAACGGTCCAGCAAAAAGCAGGAACGCAGCCGGGTCTCCCGGTTTTCCCGGGCCCGGGCGCACACCGGACAGCCGCAGAAGGGGTTGGGGTACAGCTCTGCCGCGCCGGTGCCTAAAAATACGGAATCTTGCATATGGATCTCTCCTTTTTTAACGGTGTTCAGCCGGCCTGGGAAGTCTTCTGGTATTCCTCCCCCCAGAGCCGCAGGGAGTCGAGAATGGGCCTTAGGCTTGTGCCCAGCTCGGTAAGGGAATACTCCACGTGAGGCGGCACCTCCGGGAAGACTTTCCGGTGGACCAGCCCGTTTTCCTCCATCTGGCGAAGCTGGGAGGTCAGCACCTTCTGGGACACGCCGCCCACCGAGCGCATCAGCTCCCCGAAGCGCTTGGGGCCGGAGGTCAAGTCCCGGAGGATCAACACCTTCCACTTGTCCCCGATGAGCATTAAGGTGGTCTCCACCGGGCAGGCCGGCAGGGGCTTAGCGGGTTTGGGCATGGGATCGCCTCCAATAGTTTCTTGGTGGATAGTATATCCAAATTTTACCCTATCGGCGCCGGAAGGTCAAGGCCTCCGGCAATTCTGCCCCGGAATTTGAAAAAATTTTTTCTGCCTCGCCGGAGCCGGAAAAGCCCCGAAACCGCCCAAAACTTACCTTCCGGTAACCGTCCATTTGTTACCCGCAGGTAAGTAAAGCACAAAATAGTGCGTACTTTTCAAAGAAGCTTCCCCGCGGTATCATGCAGGTAAAGGGGCGGCACACCGCTCCCGAAATAAACGATAAAGGGGAACTGCGCTATGAACAAAAATGTGGAAACGGTCAAGCTTGCCAAAGGCGAAATGGGACGGTACGACTTCGGCAGCGTAAAGCTGTACGCCTACAAGACCAACGACCTGATAAGCGACGAGGTCTTTGTGGTGGTAAAGGACGGTCAGGGCATTGTCATCGAGCTGCCCTGCTTTTTCGACAACATCGCCGAGCTCACCGAATATCTGGAAAGCGAAGGGATCAAAGTGGCCGCGAAGCTGGTGGCCTACCATGCCGCCGGAGGCAGCTTCCTGCCGGAGGTTCCCGCCTACGGCACAAAAAGCTCTGTGGCCTACAACAGCACGGGCGGCGGCGCCGGGCTGGTCGGCAACTTCGCGAAGGCCTTTGGGGAAAGCTTTGACGCTTCTCTCTGCCGGGCCGATCATCTGATGGAGGACGGAGAAATTGAAGTTGCCGGGATCAAGCTGAAGATCACCTCCAACGAAGAGGCCTATGACATCGAGATCCCCGAGATCAACTGCGTTTACACCCACATGATGGGCCACGACTGCCATTCCATCGTAGCGGGGGCCGGTCACGCCGACGGGATCATCGCTCAGCTGCGGGGGTATATTCAGAAGGGTTATTCGCTGGTGCTGACCTCCCACTATACGCCGGAGAACTTAAAGGACGCCCAAACGAAGATCGACTATCTCAATACGCTAAAGGAGATCGCGGCCCAGTGCGCGGACGCCGAAGAAATGAAGGAGAAGGTCGCGGCCCGCTATCCCGAATACAGCGGAATGAATTATCTTGACATGACGGTGGGCTTTTTCTTCCCCTGCCAGTAAACGATAAAGGCG